>PXDI01000217.1 GCA_003565095.1 PVC group bacterium
AAACAGTATAGCCGTCGAACACAGCCGCCAGACGCGCCGCCAATTGGAAACGCCGCTGATCGCGCAATGCCTGATCACTGCCGACGGAATGAATAAACGACAACACCGCCGCAAACTCCGCATCGGCGTTTTCATCAAACTCCTGCAAGCAATGGTAAAGGCGCCACAGCAGGCTTTCCGGAGCAAAAGGGTGCAGCACCGGATCGCGTTCAGCCGTATCAGGCTGCTCCATCCGGTACAGCCAGTCATTCACGAAAACATTCAGCAGCGGGAAATCGCAATCGGCGATGATGCGCGGGGATTCTTTGCACGGCTGGTAATCAAAAAGATAAAACTGCCGCAGCCAGCCTTCCATGATACGCGAAGGCACAACCACGCAATCGCGCCGGGCGAAAACCAGCGAAGGATCATTCTCCGCCGGGCCACCGTACAGCCGGTCAAACAACCGCCCCGCCAAATCTTCCATTTCCACAGTAAAACGCCTCCCGGTCCCGTCCAGCCATTCCCGCCGTTTCGCCCAAGTCATCAATACCGCGATTATGACACTCATATCCAACAAATCAAGCCAACTCCTCGGTGCAAAACAGAGCAGAAGGGACAGACAAGAATGGCGCTAGCATAAGCTCATAATCTTGATCTGAGAGGTTCTCAAAAGTTTTGTATTGGTAACGCTCGCTGACCTTCCTCCTAAGCCAAACGGCTTGCACTTCTCCATCATCGCTGCATCCCCCCATTTTTATAGCGGCCAACCACCATGGCCCACCGCACCTTCATATGCTTAATCACATCGGGGATGCATTTTTCCACTCAATCGGGTGATTTTTTGCGGAAATCATAGAAAAAGTCGAACCAGTAGCGCCCCTATGGGACGCTACTGGTTCTCGTACTACAATAGCGAACGCTTTCAATCTGTTACTTGCGGCCCAGCGCATTGAAGACACGTGTCCACAGTCTCGAAAACACATTCCGGCTTGAATCGTTCTCGCTACCGCGTGCTTCTGCAATAAAATCTATCAGGAAATCCAGATAATTCCGGGTACCAGGAGCCGTGTGTATCTTCAGGGAGTCCTCTACACACTGCACCGCGGCAAGCCAATCTGTAGCACTGATCGGATCGCCTTCATCAAAAACGGCATCGGGATCCGCGGTCTGACGCAATTCGGGGCGCAAGCTATCTATTTTAACGGCAAGACCATGTATAAATTCGTCCCTTTGAGTCATAGCTTTGGCTTTGGGGCGACGGCCTTTTGCCAAAGATTGGACTTTTTTCAGGCTGGATTTGATATTGGAATCCTTCAGTTCCACTCCGGCTGCCGCGGCTTTCCGGTCCGCGGTGTGGATAGTCAACTCGATATGGAATACAATCGTTGCAAAAAACGGATCGTTCATCAGGTCGTGTTTGCTCATTACCGCTTCCCCTCATTATTCACTGCCAGATTGTAGATTCATCCTAAATGCGGGTCAATTGTTCTATCAACCCGGCATGTTGCGGATAATGCTTTAGAAGGTCATCACGGCTTGCCATCTCAAAATCCGCAAAGTCGAAACCGGGAGCCACCGTACAGCCGCAAAGAACATAATCAGTATCACAGAAAAGCCGGGCGGCAAACCAGCAGCCGTGAGGCACAACCAGCATAGGCCGTGCATTCGGATTCTGCTTTCCCAAAAAGTGGTGCTGCAGTTCCCCTGCATGGTCCATTATGATTATTTCCAGATCGCCGCCTTCATAATGATGCCATATCTCATCTGACTTGATGCGGTGAAATGCGGAAAACGTGCCTGCTTGAAGCAGGAAGTAAATGGCTGTCGAGAAGGTTCTGTCGGCTGCGAAACGTCTCGGCAGGCTTTCGGCTTTATACCATTCGCTGCAACGGTAAACCTCCCTGTAGCGCCCCCCTTCCGGATGAGGCAAAAGATCAAGCTTTTCTATCCAGTATTCCGCATTCATTTATAAAAAGACTATCAACCGGCAGGTCATGCGTCAATAATCCGTGACATGGGTGAGTCTGCATCGGCGGCAGGGGTTTTGGCGTGATAATCTGTCTGTACCTGTTTTTTCAATTTACAGGGAGACAGTCTCGCAATGGCATGCAAGCGTTCAAGAAGAATTGGCAGCCGCGCCTGACTGGCGTCATCAGACGGCAAATGACCCGGCAGGGCATCTATAAAAGATCCGGTGTTCAGCAGTTTATTGAAAGCGGTTGAGACATAGTCTCTTAAATCGCTGCGCTCTTTTCTGAGGTCATCGATAATGGAATCACGGCCGTCAACGACCGTCAGGATATCTTCAAGATCATGACTCGACCAGTAATCCTCCTTGCCGCGATCATTGAATGCGTTGAGTTTTGTTGCAATGAAACAAGCCGCAGATACTATGCTAACCGGAACACCCTTGATTAATTGAACCGAAGAACTTTCAAGCGCGTAATCAAACCAGAGGTCGCTGAAGTTCCCGGTCTGGTCATGGATTGGCATGATATCCACCCTGGTATTTCCAGCCAGCCAACGGCAAAGGGGCGCGCCTTGCGAAGTGTCGTTCTTGAAACCGGCTTCTTTCCGTAACCTTTCCTCAAGTCTGGTGTATTCAATTCTGGTGACAACCTCGACAATTGCATCTACGTCATCTGTTGTTCTTGGAAACGGCAAATGCGGATTATCCAGCAAAAACCCCAGTATTGCGCCGCCGGTGAATGCATAGCGAATGCGGAGTTGATTGAGAGACCTCGCAATTGCAAGCAGATCATCCATGTCAACGGATCGCATGAGATTCAAGCCTTTCGCGAATGAGCTTTTCAGCGAACTCTCTTTCACGTGCACCGCCTGCACCGCGCATAACATCAGCTATTACAAGCCATTCATAAAGCTTGTTGTCGTTTGCGGCGGCATGAGGAACGGTGCGGTAAAGCGGCTCTATTTCAAGGCCGGCAGATTTGCCCTCCGCTGCCGGCCACACAAGAATATGCGGGTCATCCGGCGCAACGCGAAAATGCGGAGCAAATACCGGCGCGGCAAATCCGGTAGGCATTCCGCGGGTCCTGCGTCCAGCCCTGACGGGAACGAGATATTTAACTGCGTGAAGCAGAAATTCAGCAATGGCGGACAGGTTGATTGATTCAGAGTCAGGACGCAGAAGCCCCGCCACACGTGCGCGCTTAACGGCAGCGTGCGCCTCTGAAGCGCTGATAAACAGGCCCTGCCCAAGAGCGGCGAAACTTCCCGGCCATCCGGAAGCCAGAATCTTCAGCGCGACAACTACATCTTGTGGTTTAATGATCATGTTCATACGCTATTCGCGAATAGCGAACGAGTCAACATAAAACTGGCGCTGTGCGTGGGTTGCCCCCGTGACCTGGTGTCTTCATGACGCCCGGGGTGAATTATTCAAGCAGGGATTTGGTTTGGCGGCGCAGGCGTGATATGCGGGTTGGGCGGGATCCGGAGGTTGAGGAAACATACAATGATCACGAACTTGCGCAACTGTGTGAAATATGGCAGATTGGCGCGCAGATGACAAGGGAGAAGACCGCTATGCAACTCGACCGCGCGAAGGAAATTGTACAAGCACTGGCTGACGGCGTTGACCCCTACACCGGGGAGCGTTTTCCTGATGACGGCCCATATCAGCGTGCCGATACAGTACGTGCGCTGCATGCCGTGCTTGAGGCGGCTGAGGAGGGCCAGAAGCCCAAGCGGCATGCCGATCCAAACAAACCCCATGCCGGAGGCAAGTGGGCGCCTGAAGAAGAGCAAAGACTGCGTGACGCATTTCATGCCGGAACGCCATTTGATGAGATTGCCGCAAATCACGGCCGTACCAAGGGGGCGATTACTTCCCGCCTGGTCCGGCTGGGCCTGATCGACGCCAACCCGGCAAACAGGGCCGGCGCTGGGAAGAATCCCAGCGAACCGGAACCGACAACTGCCCCACTCTCACCGCCTTCAAGGATTGACACACCGCCCGGATGTCCTTTTTGAAAAAACCTTGCCGGATCAGCGACTGAAATAATCAGACAGAATTACGCCAGAGAATCCCGCCGGACCAGATTTTGCAGCAATTGTACAGTTCTGAATCAGAAAAGAGTGGCAAAACGGGGCAGAAATGTTGTGTGAAAAGTTTGGTTTTGGGTGCACGAAAACACACAACATTGCACAACATTGCAAGGTTGCCGGATTAAAGCAAAAATGCCGTAAATGCTCTTATTCATAGGGTTTCACAGCGTTTCGGAGTGGTGGGCGATACAGGACTCGAACCTGTGACCCCTACCATGTCAAGGTAGTGCTCTAGCCAACTGAGCTAATCGCCCCCGAAAAGAGGTGTATATTACAATGCCGCATCAAACAGCGTCAAGGCCGCTTTACATAAACAAACGCGCCACATTAGGGCGGACTTTGCCGCGCTCATTCTGTGACTGAGCCTCAAGGCTTAATCTGGCATATGGCAACGCCTTCAGCCGGTCACGCCCGATAGGCTCTCCGGTCTGCTCGCAAATACCATAGGCCCCCTGATCAATACGTTGCAGAGCTTCGTCAATCTCATACAGAATATTCTGCTCGTTGCCGGCAAGATTCAACGTCAGGTCAAAATCAGTGGTATCCGGATCTTCCTCACTACTCTCAACCGGTTTCAATCCGTCCGCACTCAAAAATGTAACATTACCCGCAACTTTTTCCCGTAATGTCATCAACAACTTGCGAAAGAATTCAAGATCTTTCTTTAACAGCTTTTTTGTTTTTTTTGCCGCAGGTTTCACCCGCTTGGCGGTTACGGTCTTGGGGGACGCTTTTGCCGGCTTGCGTACCTTGCTCTGCGCAGCAGCTTTTGCCTTGGAAACAACCGGCTTTTTCTTTATGCCCTTCTTCACCGACGGCTTTTCAGCAGTCTTCTGCACAGATGTCTTCTTCGCCGCAGGTTTTTTTGCAGCCCTTTTGACGGCCGGCTTTTTCGCAACCGATTTCTTTGCAGCCGCCTTCTTCACTGACGGCTTCTTGGCTACCTTCTTTTTCACCGGCTTCTTGACAGCCTTCTTCGCCGCAGGTTTCTTTCCAACAGCTTTTTTCACCGCTTTCGCGGAGGATTTGACAACTTTTTTCTTCACTGCTTTTTTTGCCACTTTTCTCACCGTTTTTGTGGATCCAGATCTTTTTTTCGCGGAGGATTTACGGATCCCGGCCCTTCCAGCCGTCTTGCGAACGGCTTTCTTACTGTCTTTTGCTTTCTTGCTTCTCACGGCCATAACTCCTCCGCAGAACAAACATTTAGCTTGCGAAACATAGCATAGACTTATTTCTAATCAAGCTATTAATTAGCATTTGCCGGAAACCCGAATCCTTAGCGAAGCATGGCGGCTATCGCCTGCCATGCTTCGCTAAGGATGATTTTTGCGTTTCGGCACATCCAAGCTCAAAATAACAGTGGGGAAGCTGCGTGTATTTTTAGTTAT
>PXDI01000063.1 GCA_003565095.1 PVC group bacterium
CAAATGCGCAAGAGAGCACTCATGAGTGTCAAACCGGATCTCCTTAATATTGATCTCGTCCCGGATAATGTCCTCAAAAGCCCTGATTGAATCCAGAACACTATCATCACGGCTGACGATGTTTAGCGCACTCAGAGGCTGTCGGACTTTCAAGTTATGGTCAGCCCGTAACTGCCGGGCCATTTTCACAACCAGCATCACCTGCTTCATTTGCGCTTCAAGCCGTGTATCGCGCATCCCTGAAACCGGTTCAGGAAAATCACACAGGTGTACAGATTCCGGCATCCGCTCTGTTCGCAGGTTCCGGTAGATTGTCTCGCTGATAAACGGAACAAACGGAGCCGCCACCTTGCTCAGTTGCAGCAGAACATACCACAAAGTCGCATAGGCCTGCTGCTTGTCGTTATCATCCTGAGTCTTCCAGAAGCGCCGGCGGCTGCGTCTGATATACCAGTTTGTCAGATCGTCAATAAAACCGACGAATGGTCTGATGGCTTTTTGCAGGTCATACCCGTCCATTGCCGCACGTACATCATGCACCAGTGATTCCATACAGCTTATGATCCAGCGGTCAAGCGGAGCCTCGGGTGCATGCCGTTCAGCAGTCGGCTGCCAGCCATCAATCCTTGCATAGGTAACCAGAAAACTGTATGCGTTCCACCACGGAATCAGAATATGGCGCACAAGCTGTTTCACCCCGTCTTCGGAGAAACGCAAATCCTCCGCACGCACTACCGACGAATGAATCATGTACAGCCGTAAAGCATCCGCCCCGTACCGGTCTATCATGTCCCCGGGATCCGGATAGTTTTTCAGCCGCTTACTCATCTTTTTTCCGTCAGCGGCAAGCACCAATCCGTTAACAACTACATTACGGAATGCCGGACGGTCGAACAGGGCCACCGAAAGAACCATCAAGGTGTAAAACCATCCACGCGTCTGATCAAGCCCTTCGGCAATGAAATCCGCCGGAAAATGCGCTTCAAAATGCTCCTTATTCTCAAACGGGTAATGCGCCTGCGCATAAGGCATGGCTCCGCTTTCAAACCAGCAGTCCAGAACCTCAGGTATGCGCTTCAGCATCCCCCGGCCCTCTTTTGAAGGCAGCTCGATATTGTCGACAAAATGTTTATGCAGATCCTTGACCGGGCGCCCGCACAGCTCCTCCAGTTCGGCAATCGACCCGACGCAGACCGTCTCCTGACCGTCATCACTGCGCCACACCGGTAAAGGACAGCCCCAGAAACGGTTGCGCGAGATTGCCCAGTCGCGTGCCCCTTCAAGCCAGTTGCCGAAACGCCCGTCCCGTAAATGCCCCGGAACCCAGTGCACTTCACGATTGGCGGCAATCAAACGCTCCTTGATTTCCTCAACACGCATAAACCATGTGGATATACCGCGGTAAATCAATGGAGCATCACACCGCCAGCAATGCGGATAACTATGCACAAGCTGCCCCTGGTGAATCAGCTTGCCCTCTGCTTTAAGTCGCTGGATAATTTCCTTGTCACAATCTTTTACTGAACGACCGGCATAATCCGGCACATCTTCAGTAAAACGACACTCGCTGTCAATCGGACAGACAGACGGCAATCCGGCTTTCTGGCCAATTTCATAATCGTCCTCGCCAAATCCCGGCGCAATATGCACAACACCGGTCCCGTCATCGATGGAAACAAACTGCGCTGCCTGAACACGAAATGCACCATCCTCGCGCAGCATGCAAAAATACGCGAAAAGCGGTTCATATTCCCTGCCGGCCAGAGACATGCCTGGCAGTCTTTCAAGAATCTCTACATCGGGATTCTTACCGAAACATGCTTCCAGCCGCCCCTCGGCAAGGTAATAAATATCATTTTCGTCTTTTACCTTAACATAAGTAAGATCCGGACCAACCGCCAGTGCAAGATTAGAAGGCAGGGTCCACGGTGTGGTTGTCCATGCCAGAATCCACGCATCCGCTTCATCCACCAGCTTAAAGCGCACTGTAATGGCAGGATCACTAACTTCAGCATATCCCTGGTTTGTCTCAAAATTAGACAAGGGGGTGGCGCATCGCGGACAGTATGGCAGAATCTTACGGCCCTCATAAATCAGATTTTTATCCCAGAGCCGCCGGAATACCCACCAGATCGACTCCATATACTGCGGATCCATCGTCTTGTAGTCATTATCAAAATCGACCCAGCGCCCCATGCGTGTTACAGTTCGGCGCCATTCTGCGGTGTAACGCAGCACGATATCGCGGCATTTCTCATTAAATACATCTATACCAAGCTTTTCTATCTCTGTTTTACCGCTGATATCCAGAGCCTGCTCTACCTCATACTCCACCGGCAAACCATGACAATCCCAGCCAAATCTGCGGTCCACATACTTGCCGCGCATAGTCTGGTAACGCGGCACAATATCTTTAATGGTACCGGCAAGCAGATGCCCGTAATGCGGTAATCCCGTAGCAAACGGCGGCCCGTCATAAAAAACAAACTCTTCAGCATTACGCCGCCGGTCTAGCGAAGCCTTAAACGTTTGCTCATTCTGCCAGTAATCCAGAACGGCGGCTTCTTGCTCATTAAAACTTATTCTGCTGCTAACTGCCTCAAACATGCGGTGTTCCTTATCCTGCCCTTATTTGCAATAAAGCCTGTTACAATAGCTTATGGGTAATATTTTTCAATACGAATTATTTGCAAACAACACAAAGTTACTGCTTGCATTCGTTTTTATGTCTTCTTATATTGCCGATTATGAAAAACAAAATACAGACCGTCTGTCTCGCGGCAGTTATTTCGGCGGGCCTGATTCAGGTTGCGTCGGCGCAACAGGGATATAATGCCTGGAGTCTCGGGCTGCGTTACCATACAGAGCACAGCACCTTTGAGGAACTACCTTTCGACAAAGGAGACCTGTCGGGAGTTCTGGCATATGAATATCATGAAAGTGAGGCATATTGGCAGCTTGCACTTGCGTATGCCTGGGATCCGTCAGGGATCGGCGAAGATTTGTTGGAGCCGGATTATGTACTAACCCCGCAGATCAACCTGATTCTCAAGGACGGCATATGGCGCGGGGGGGTCGGCGCACTCAAAAGTTACACTAAGTTTGAAGACGGATCCTCCGACAGTACCAGCGTATACTGGCAATTAATGCTCGGTATAAGCCTGCCCGCGATGGCCGGGTTCGACATAAGCGCCGGGGCTTTCTACACTTTCGACCGCTGGAAGAACCTAAGTGATTTCAGTACAAAAGACCTCGAGTATGGCGCAAAACTAAGCTATCGGTTCAAGTAATTTCAGCATTATTCACATGCCGGCAATGTCATATGAGATCAGCATTCCGATATTTTATGCTCACACTGCTGGTTCTTCCGTTTTCAGCTCAAGTATTATCCGCCGAATCACTCCCCGACGCCCTGCGCGGTGCGGTCCTTAAAGTTCATGTAACACGTCAGCGCTGGGATTACTCCCTGCCGTGGCAGCGCCAGCCACCGCAGCGCGGAACCGGCAGTGCCTTCATAATAAGCGGCCGACGGATACTGACCAATGCACACGTGGTATCCGACGCGCGACATATCCTTGTGCAAAAGGACCGTGATCCGCGCCTCTACACTGCCCGTGTCGGGTTCTCGGCCAACGACTGCGATCTTGCCACTCTGATTATCGATGATCCGGCATTCTTTGAAGACACAACCGAACTTGCGCTTGCCGACAGCATGCCGGAATTAAACGAAACAGTCACAGTGCTCGGCTATCCCATGGGTGGAAACCTGCTTTCGGTTACTCGCGGAGTTGTCTCCAGAATCGATTACGCCGTCTATTCGCACAGCGGCATGGATAAACACCTTGTCATCCAGGTGGACGCCGCCATTAATCCAGGGAACAGCGGTGGCCCGGTTATGAAAGACGGACAGGTTACCGGCCTGGCATTCCAGGGTCTGCTGTGGGGCGATAACATCGGCTACGCCATCCCGCTGCCGGTCATCAAACGTTTTCTGGCAGATATCGAAAGCGGCACATACGACGGTTATCCTGAGCTTGGCTTGTGGCATATGGAATTACGCAATGATGCCATGCGTTCGGCATTGGGAATAGAAAACAAAAACGGCGGTGTTGCGGTTTATTATGTCGACCCGTTTGGCGCAGGTCATGGAGAAATCCGGCCGGGTGATGTCCTGCTGGCAATCAACGGTTATCCAATTGATGACGACGGCACAATTCTCAAAGAAGGCAACCGCATGATGCTGGAGGAAGTTGTTGAGCGCATGCTGCGCTCCGACAGCATCACCATGCAGGTTTTTCGTGACGGCAGCCTGCTTGAGCTGACAATTCCGCTTGACTCTCCACCGGATCCTTTTCTTTACCGCAACAGTTATGACACCGCTCCCCGTTTCAACATAACCGGCGGACTTATCTTTCAAACGCTTTCACGAGAGATACTCAACCTGCGGGACCGCTCCCAACCGGCACACAGAGCGCTGCTGGCATATTACGCACAATATGTCAAACCGCACGGACTGTATTCAAACCGGACTGAATTTGTCGTGATGACAGGCCGCTTACCGCATACAGTCAACGCCTATGCCGATGGTTTTATTAACCTAGTCGTTGAATCCGTCAACAATGTCACGGTTGACAGCCTTCCGCGGCTCTCACAGGCATTTCAGGAGAATGCAGGGCCATATCATGTCATCAAGTTCTTGGATACCGATGATATGCTGGTGCTGGATGCAGCGCTTGTTACCGAAAGCAAACAACATATAATTGAAAGTTACGGAATCCCGGATAATTGAACATGCTCGGTATAATTGAAATAATTATCAGAACAGCGCGCCGTTTGATGCTCATGCATCTCACCATGCTCATCCTTGGACCCGCTTTGTTATATAGCGGTGTCATAGATAAAAATCTCGAAACTCCGGTTGTTGAAGTTATTTCAACATCACGTTTCTTTGACCCGATGATGCCATGGCGGTCTTCGTCACCGATTGTTCGTACCGGGCATGGTGTGGTGATATCGGAAAATGAGGTGATTTGTCCCGAGCCATTGATCAGAGGGCAAAGGCTGGTGGAATTACGGATGCCGCGTTCCGCCCGCAAACACAGCGCGACGGTTGTTGCGGCCGATCCGCATGCCGGAATAGCGCTCCTGCGCTCAGCGGAACCACTGCCGGCGAAAGGTTATCCATTGGACCAATCTCCGCAAGCAGCGGCAACGGAAATATCTGTCTATCAGATCGACGAAACCGGTTCGGTGCAAACCGTTCCGGGACGTATTGCTCATTATGCAGTACGCTCGCTTCCGCAAACCCCGCATTCCATAATTATGTTGAGCGCTTTTGCGGAACAGTCCATCGCCGTAAGTTCAGGCTTGCCGCTAATGCTCAATAACCGCAGCATCGCCGGAATTGTGCTAAGTACTGACGACGGAGGA
>PXDI01000349.1 GCA_003565095.1 PVC group bacterium
CCGTAATAACACCAAAATTAGCATCACCCTCGTATAGTTCACGTCGTCCGAACCCGAAAGGCAGATTGGTTTTGCCGTTCCAGGCGGCCATTTTATAAAACTCGTTAAATTGGTTGGTAATAATCATTGTCGGGTTGGAATCAAGCATTGGGAGGCGGAAACCCTTATTCATCAGCCAATGTTGCCGCTCTTGTTCTGAAAATTGCCCGTTATGCCAATTGGTTGCGGTCACTGGCGCCCAGTTCCATGTGTTTGTGCCCTCGGTATAGCACCGTTCGCTTTCCCCGCGACCGGAGATTAAGGTCAACCAATTGCTGTATTTCACAGCTCCATACCATGAGAAGCCGCCGGCGGGCAGAGCGGCATAAGGCTTGTTGCCATCTTGGTCGACCACATGGCTGAAACGCCGTCCGGCCGGCATCGCCGGGTCGTATTCAAGCAATGAGTCATCAATGGCGAAAACTTCATCACGGCTGCTTTGCATCGCCGGGTTGATCCATGCATTACCGCGTTGATCAAAGAAAATATTGCGGCCAAGAGCATTATCGGGGTTGTTTTCAACGGAATTGAGGAAGTTCAGTAACTGATCATTTGTGGTCTCGTAGCGTGAAGCATAAAAGTTGTACATTGGACCGCCCGGCTGTCCGCCGGCCGGGATAATGTTGAGTCTGGTATTGTTGCGGCGGGCCTCTTCTGTCGCTCGTACTTCTTCGATATCGAAAAGCAGTTTCCCGCCAGCGGTTGTCATCAGCGCTGAATTTGCCGGGGACTCGCCTTCACGATCAATTTTGATTGCTCTAGGCGGCGATGTTCGTACACGAATTCCGTTTACATTGAATTCGACGCCACCGGTTTCGATGCCTTGGGAAGAATCTGCGCCATCTACTCTAAGGCGCAAAAGGCCCGGATCTGCGCCGGCCTGCAGCAAAAAAACATACTCCAGCGAGCGCCCGTCGCCGTAAGCAGCGGCATCAATTCCCGGGTACAGTTCACGCCAGGCTGCCAGCAGGCGTGGCGAAGGCTCATCCAGGCGAACGGCACCGGTGTCAAGCAACATCATTGGTAGTTTTTCTGAAACATGCGAACCAAATGCTGGACGCGCAAGCGCCCCCGGAAAACTCAGGCGTACATTGTATTGTCCGGAATGCTCTACGGCACTTGCAGAAAAAACAGCATTTATGATAACAGCCGCACAGATGCTGAAAGCTTTGATTGCTTTGATATCAAAATGCATCTCTATTCCTGTTTTTCAGGTGATAATTCAAGAATGACTCAATCGGCAGTTGGAAATAATTGGTATCTGGTTGGCTGCAATGTCACTATCTGGCCCTCAATATATTGCAAGTCTCTACCTGTCATCGGCCGGGAGGTCATGCCGGCTCCGCGTATTACAGAAACAATTCTTAATGACTCTGTTACGGTCTGTTGGTCTTTGCGGTTGTCTGGCACCACTAATTCGTCCCCGGTCAACATATTGATCACAGGGCGGCCATCGACAGTTGCATTGACATCGATTTCGTGTCCGGGTGGTAAGTCTATGATATATATATCAACCCGGTCAGCACTGCTGCTGACTGCTATATTGCAGCCTCGTACGCCTATCGTAGCCATTTGGGTACTGACACGCAGCCCCTCGGGGCGCATACGGGTTATCGCCCCGGTGACGAGACGTCCCATCCCGCGAATAAACCTCAGACTAATTGAGCAGTTTTCCGCCATGTCAGGAGTGTATATATATTCGTCAATTTTGATTTCAGTGTTTTCGCCGATTCCGAGAACCGTCCCGTCGCTGAAGCGGACTCTGGCACGTGAATTCCGGTCTGTTGATATTGCATCACCTTCTTCCAGTTCAAACCCGCTTTGTCCCGGCATACGTCGACCGTTTCTTGTGATATTTACCCGTCCAGAAGTCTGAATTATGACCGCGGAAACAGACAAGTCATCCAGTGGTTGCGGTACAGCGGGGATCACACTCGGTGGTGTGTTGGTAAATACCGGGATAGAAGGTAGGGTTCTCGTTTTATGCTGCTTGGCGGGAGGTGCGGGGGATGGGCGTTTTTCGGCTGCCTCATCCAATTCCTCTGGAACATCATCAGTGACCTCCTCAGGCGGATCTTTATCCGGGGCAGGGGGGCGTAATACCGCTTCTTCGGCAGTTTTTACCAGATCCGGAATAACGAGTTCGGTCTGTATTTGCGTGTCAGGTATCTCATCTGGCTCAATTAACATTTCTTCAACCAACGGTTTTGGCGTTGCCGCAGGAGCGGCCGGTTCGGAAATCTCTATCTCGCTGAGCTGAGAGTGCAGGACGATCACGATGGTCACAAGTGCAAATAAGCATAAAACCAGGGCAATAAAGCCAAATTTGCTTCTCACTTGTCTTCTCCAAAGTATTGACAGAGTCGGTGCGCTAATTAATCACTAATTAATACTAAACTGGCACAAAGATCGTTACAAGTCAATGCTATAGCTCAATTTGGCTTTCTCTGGGCACTGTCAAGAAAAGTGTGTAAAAGAGTCAAGTAGTGGAGCGCCATTAGATCTTCCCGGAATACCGATCCATTTTTTTTGACATACTATTGCAAAAACAAATAATTCTACCGCCGATGGTGTCTCGAAGGCTCCAATTCTTTTTATTCGACATCTGAGCTGCTTGAACAGGTTTTCACATAACCCAGTGGTAGCGGCTTTGCTTCTAAGTTCTGATGGCAATGCATTGACTTCAAAACAGCGCTCAAGTCTTTTCTCGAAACAGGCAATAGACTGAGGCTCGCTATCCCGCCACTTTTCGCAAAAGCGCCGGATCTTTCTGCGGCAACTCCTTGGGTTCTTGTCTTCAAAGGCAGCTGAAGCCTCCTGCATCATTCTTCTACCTCGTTTCTTTCCAACGGCATTGGCGTGCAAACGGTTGATTTTGTGGAATACGCAGTCCTGTATCCGGACATTGCCGTAAACCGCCAGTGCTGCCGCTTCCAGCCCTTTGTCGCCATCCATAGTTATAACTTTCAAGTTCACCCCGTGCACCCCGCGTTCTTTCACGTTTCTGAGCATCCCCTCGACCTCTGTGCTGTTTTCGCTGTAACAAACACGAATATTGAGCAATTGCACCTCGCCCTCAGGCAGTATTCCAAGGACGGCAACCACCGGCCGTTTAGTACTCCCGCACTGCCTGATGCGCAAGAACATCCCGTCAATAACCAGCGCCACATAATCGTCTTTCAGAGGCGCATTCTTGAAAGACTGCAACTGCTGCTCAAACTGTTTCTTCAGCCCAGCTACGGTGGTTGCGCTGCACTTACTGCCCAGTATGCCGGCTATCCGTTCTCCAGCCACCCGGCAACTCAAGCCGCCAATGTGACTCTCCAGCAGCAATGAATCCAAGTCATGCCAGCGCCGCCTATAGATCTCAAATACTGAAAAATCAAGGGCCTGACGACCACGTGGCACCCTCAGTTCAACGGTTCCATATGTTGTGCCCAGATTCCTTTTTCTGTACCCATTGCGGTAATCCTGTCGTTCAATCACCCCGCGTTCATAGCGCAAAGCCTGGATTTGCTGATCCCTCTCAGCCTCCATAGTTGTTTCAAGCAAAACCTTCAACTCATGCTGCATACGGTTCTTCAGCAATGCACACACGATTCCGGGAGCTGTGCGGGCGCTGTCAATTATATCAGCAGGATATTCTTCCAGTCGCTCGATGTTTTCTGCTATGTTTACTGCATGGGCCATAGGTCCCTCCTTCTTTTGGGTTCTTGGTCGTATTCAAAGAAGGTAGCCTAATGGCCTTGAAGGCTCAGGGCTAGCCCTGAGCCTTCCTTTTTCGCTCAGCACCAGCTCTGCACCAGTAAATAACTCTTGACTCCTCTAGCTCGCTTTTACACACAATTCTTTACAATGCTAACAAACCTATAGAGAGAATAAACGCCTATAGTGATTCTCGAAAGTTTAGTCTTGGACTAAACGTCCGCCGACCTTGCTTGCCCTGCGTAGCCTTTGGCGAAGCATGGGAGCGGCGAGCGTTGAAAGGATGCGTCCGCTGAGCTTGCTCGGCGGACGAAAAAATTCAAATGTGGCTGACTCCTATTCTCATGCATAATTCGGGTTAACCCGTGAAACTCAGAAAATTTGTCGCCAGACAGGACGCCCCTCTGCGGCAACCTGCGTTTCCCGGATTGATTAGTCAGCGTCTCCATAGCTGGCGGGGGGCTCGGCGGCATGGAGGTGGCGCTCGGTTAGCAAGCTTTCATAAAGGCATTCCAGAGGAAAACACAACTCGTAATCCCCCCAGACAAGATTGCCCCATTCATTGCGGTAGCTTTTAAACAATTTATGATTCAGATATTTACGAATATCAGGGTGTTTTGCATCACGCAGAAACGGTTCGAAATCAAGATCAGATATATGACCGTCACTGAAACGGATACGCAGTCGGTAATCATCTAATGGCGTAATATCGGTAATCGCAACTTCTGTTCCCGGTTTTAGCATAATTATAGATTCCTTGTAATACGTTCAGGTTTTATGGACTTGTGCATCACGAAAAAATCCACCCATTTTTTTACGATGTCATCCGCATAGGCCCACACTAACTTTTTGAAATTCGCAAGTTGTCCGGGATCAAGAGGCCTGCGACCTTTTACATCTCGAAAAACAATATCAACGACGTCCCCGTTCTCGATGACAAGTTCGGCACGACACTCGCCCCCCTGATACACGCCATGCACATGCACGGGCTCATGCTCATTTGCGTAAAAAAACACAATCAATCCCAGATATTCGTAAAGTTTTGGCATTCAACTCCCCATTTGTGTCATTCCTTGCCGACTTCAATGATCGATCTTCCTAGGAGCGGTGGCGTGGTTTGCTTTACTGGCCATGACTGCACTCGCCTCCAAATGCTGCTTGCTTTGCATGTTATGCCGATAACAGCCTGTCTGTCGAGGAGATATATTACGATACAATATGTTGCTGTCCCGAATGGCGCTATTGGTGGTATTGGTGCTGGCCAATTAGGAAAATAGTTCCGGAAAGTGGTATCGGGCTGGGGGTCACGGAATCCCAGCTTTCACCGATCCGAAACTCATCAAATAGCGTGGCATCGGTTTGGCCTACTAAATGAGCCCTAAATCTTAATCCGTCAATCACTCCCGGTAATTGATGGGGCCAAACTCCGGCCCACAGCCCATTGACCGTCGGGGACTCAGGTTGCGGCTCACTTAAATCAGGATTGAAGAACAAGTCTATCTCAAATCTATAACCACTTTCATGGCGGATCCTACCCACAATCAAAACGGGATCAGAGATGTCGAAGGAGTCTTCAGAAACTCTTTCTGTACCTGAACGGTCAATTTTCGCAAAAGCGGTGTCTTCACCATCCCTTTCGACTCCCCAAAGAATGTAGTTCATATCTCCATTTGGGTTACC
>PXDI01000347.1 GCA_003565095.1 PVC group bacterium
CCTGACCTTGCCGGAACAACCGCCGCCGAAACTCGAGGACCTGAAGAATAAATGTGGGGCAGACCTTTAATCAAAACCCTAAAGAAAACCGGCTTTATTGTCGTGAACAGGGAAAGATGGGTTAACACGATAGACGGGGTGGCTGCTGGTGGCGAGAAGGGATGTTTTTGTTGAAAGTTTTTTTATAAATACTCAGAAAGCCGCCCAATTTAGAGAGCTGACTGGTTGATTTTCATGCTGCATTGCTTGTTGTAAGGCGATAAACGAGATCGCTGACGTGGCGGCGGAATGATTCGTTTTCGACAAATTGCTTGTAGATCTGTGTATCTTCGGTGAGTAGTAATTGCATAACTTTGTTAAGGGCCTGGTCGTGGGCCAGGCGTGCAGTGTGCGGGGTGTTTTCTTTTGCGTTGCGGTAAGCCGTATCAGCCGCCACTTTGGGAGCAATGTCGTCGTGAATGCGTTTGATGACACGGTCAGAGTCGGTAAACAGCGTACCGAATTGCTCGTTGAAGGTTTTGATGATGTTGCTAAGGAAGTCGAGCTCCGGCTCACGCTTGAACCCGCCTCCTTCGACAGGAACAGGGTCGATTGCGGCGTCTTCATCGGCCAAGGCGATTTTCATAATTGCTTTTTTCTCTACCCGGTAGCTGTCCATGTCAATGGCTTCTAGAATGCCTTTGGACAGGTCTTCTTCCTTGGGGTCGGGCAGTTTCGGGACAAGCAGATTGAGAAAGATGGAAAGCGTCTCCCACTGCGCATTATTGTATGGCAGAATGGAAGCCAGAAAGTCGTATGTGCGGCAGAAGGCTTTGGCCTTGCCCTTGAAGTCGACCTGCCCGTCTTCGTCAAGTTGTTCTTTGTAGACTGCGACGCACAGGTCAAGCACGGGGTCGAGACGGTCGCGTTCGGCTCCTTGCAGAAACATTTCGACAACTTGCTGAACCTGTTCAGGAGAATAGACCTGGGCATTGTCGAGGGCGGATTTGAGGTCGTGTAGTTTATCGGGATCAGTTTCGTCTGATAGAATTGTGGTGCGGTAGTAGTCCTGAAAAGCGTGGGTGATGCCCATACTGTTGTTCTGAAAATCAAGGACAAAACAGTCATGCTTTTTGGGGTGCGCGCGGTTGAGGCGCGATAGTGTCTGCACGGCCTTGATGCCGGCGAGGGGCTTGTCAACGTACATAGTGTGCAGCAGCGGCTCGTCAAACCCGGTTTGAAATTTGTCTGCACAAATAAGAAAACGGTATGGTTCATCCTGAAACTTCTCGGCAATATCGCCGGAGGAGAAACCGTTCAGGGAGGCTTCGGAAACTTTTGAGCCGTTATATACGTGCTCACCGGAGAAAGCGACAATGGCTTGATAAGGGCTTTTTCGCTCGGTCAGGTAGGTTTTGATGGCAAAGAAGTACTGTAAAGCGCGTTCAATGCCGTTGCAGACAATCATGGCGCGGGCCTGACCGCCGATTTTTCCGGGAATGATCACTTGCTCATGGAAATGGTCCACCATGATTTCAGCTTTCAGGCGGATTGCATGGTCGTGGCTTTCAACATAGCGTCGAAGTTTCTTGTTGGCTTTTTTTGTGTCGAATTCCGGATCGTTTTCAATTCTTTTGATCAGCTTGTAGAAACTGTTGACCGGGGTATAGGCCTTGAGCACATCGAGGATGAAGCCTTCGTCGATAGCCTGTTTCATGGTGTAGCTGTGAAACGGGCGATGACGGATTCTGCCTTCAGCATCCTGCGGCAATGGCTCGCCGAACATTTCAAGGGTCTTGTTCTTGGGGGTGGCGGTGAATGCAAAGTAACTGGCGTTTTTGAGCATTTTACGGGCAGCCATCCGTGCCGCCAGCGCTTCATTGACGGTGTCTTCAGGGTCGACGGGATCAGAATCAGAGTCCTGTTCGCCGGAGAGGGCCTGACTCATTGCGGCGGAGGTTTTACCGCCCTGGCTGGAGTGAGCCTCATCAATAACAATGGCGAATGATTTACCTGTTTCTGTTTCGAGTTCATCGAGAATGAACGGGAATTTCTGAACAGTGGATACAATGATTTTTTTGCCTTCTTCAATAAACTTGCGCAGATCGCCTGAGCGGGAGGCATGGCCGACTGTGGAACGAACCTGCATGAATTGCTTGATGGTGGCCTGAATCTGCTGATCAAGCAAACGACGGTCGGTGACGACAATCACAGAGTCGAAAAGCGTCTTGCCGGCAGGATCGTCGGGTTTCTTGACCGCGATAAGCTGATGGGCCAGCCAGGCGATAGAGTTGGATTTGCCGCTTCCGGCGGAGTGCTGGATAAGATAGCGGCGGCCGACACCGTTGCGCGAGACATCTGAAAGTGATTGGCGGACAACGCCAAGCTGGTGATAACGCGGCCAGATTTGCTTGCGCTTTTTGCGGCCGGTACGCGGATCCCTCTCTTCGATGATCTGGGCATAATTTTCGAGGATATCTGTCAGCCTAGCGGGAGTGAGCACTTCCTTCCAGAGATAATCTGTCTTGAGTCCAGCGGGGTTTGGCGGATTGCCTGCCCCGTCCTGGAATCCTTTGTTAAAGGGCAGGAACCAGGATGCCTTGCCTTTGAGTTCGGTGCACATGCGAACTTCGGAATCGTCAACAGCAAAATGCACAACACAGCGGCCGAATTCAAAAAGTTTTTCGCGCGGGTCACGGTCAGTCTTGTATTGGTAAACGGCGTCTTCGACAGTTTGCTTTGTGAGGCTGTTTTTAAGTTCAAATGTGGCGAGGGGCAACCCGTTGACAAAAAGACAAAGATCCAGCGCACGACGCGTTTCTTCATTGCTGTAGCGCAACTGACGAGTGATGGAGAAGCGGTTCTGCCGGTAGAGGGCAGCCGCGGTGGCGTTGCCGGGAGACGGAGTTCCATAGAACAGATCAAAATGCAGCGCTCCGTAGTCAATCCCCTTACGGATGACGTCAATTACACCGCGCTTCCCGATCTCATTTGCAATACGGCGGAGGAATTTAAGGCGGTTGATATCTTTGGAAGTCACGCCTTCATACAGATTAGAGATCTGAAGTTGCTTAACGGATTCTCGCTGGGTTGCCTGCAGGAAGGAAAAGAGTTGTGAAGTATCCAGTGCATGCGCCCGGTCATAGTCTGTTGGAAAACCGGCAAAGTACCCCGCCCCGCCGGCCTTGGCGGCGGCAATGGCATCCGGCGTTTCTGCTGCCCGCAAATTCGCGGCTGCGTCAAGACAGTCACAGCCGGCCATATGGAGCATGATCAGCGTTTCAAGGCCTTTTTCTGTGATGTCAGTGGTCATTTGGGGCTCTCATTCCTATTGTCGGACGAGTCAGACTTGTCGGACTCGTCCGAACCGTCAGTTGCACTTTCTATCGGCAGAATTCGCCGGCATTCCGGATACCCCGAACAGCCCCAGAATAGCTCGCCTGCGTGAGGGCCGCTCTTGGCCTTGCGCTGGCGCATGGGCTTGCCGCAATCCGGACAGGCGGGTGCTTCGGGAGCTCCTTGCCGGCGCGCCCGTGCCGCCATGCGTGTGGCATAGAGATTTTCGGTGAAACCGCCTTTTTCGACAAAATCACTGGCTTGACGCTCGATCAGACGGCGCAGCAGGTACGCCGCCTGGTGCGTGGCGCAGAGCATCGCATTAGCCGCCAGTACCGGCTCGGCTTTGGCAACAAAATCCGCCAGACCGGCCAAACCGGTTAAACGCACCGTGCCAGGCTTGGCTGGCGGCAGATCGGGCGCTATGTCATCCATGAGACGCTCGCGCATGGCCAGTGCCTCGGGTGAATTCTTGTGCCACACGCGCAATCCCCGGTGTATCAGGAAACTTTTGTAGTCCTTGACAAGCTCATCGTTGAGGCTGGCCCGCGCCACATTTGTTAGTTTGAGTTCGCTCTTGCGCGAGGTAGCGGCCGCCCCGCTGCCTTCGGAAATGTTGCGCACACCGCTACGCGCCGCCTGCACCATCTGGTCATGGGTGCGCGAGTTCCTGGGAATAAACCGGTCACAGAAAGCGACTGTGGCATCATAAACCGCTTCTGCCACCGCATACGCCCGCAGGCTCTCGTAGCCGCCGTGCGGCAACAACGGGCTATCGTTCATGGTTCCTCCAGTATCATTGAATCTATACTCGTAAACAACTATCGTCAGACAAGTCAGACTTGTCCGACCCGTCAGACCAAACGCCGCCTCTACCCCCAAACCGCAGCAAAAAGCAATACGCCCGGAATATGCCTGATTATCAGCGAAACTTCAAGCGCATGCTCTCGCAAAACTTGCTCAGTTGAGCAAGCCATGTCATACGCTTGCCTCCTCAATCAAGGCTTCGGCATCTTCGTTGGACAAGTCCGACAGGTCCGACTCGTCTGACGCTCCCCCCACAACCTCAGGCAAACCACGTGCCGCTCCCGCCTGCGCCGCAAGCGACGCGGCAGGCAGGTCGCGGACATCCAGCTTGCCCGTCACCACATCTGCCGTCAGGCGCGTGCGGTACTCGCGCAGAAGTTCGATCTCCAGCTCGTAGCGGGTGATGGCGGCGTTAAGAGCACCCAATTTACCTTTTAATTCAACCAGAATCTGCTTTGATTCATTAACAGGTGGCAAAGCAAAAATAAAATCCTTCAATTCTGATATGGGCAGATTGTTGGCCATGCCCTCTGCCCCGCTAATGGCCTTTTCGACCTGTATTCGATAATAAGGGCTGTTCATTGCCAGCACCATAAAGTCTGAATCAACTGAAGAATGGAAAATAGACCTGAATATTTTATCAGAGAGAATGAGTTTGTAGTCTAATTTCTCAACTTTCGCCACTGACCCCACAAGTCGAGGTGATCCGCAAGCTCGCGAGATCAGAACATCACCAACATGCACAGCAATTGACGGGTCAATAGTAAACCCTTTGGCCAACTGCTTATGCTCTGCTTGCCGAAACACACCATGATTCACGCAACCAGATTTCAACACACCCCAGCTATCACCTTCGGCAAGAAAGCCAACAGCTTGCGGACTTATCCCTTGATCAATTCGGGCGACAAGATTTCTGAACCGCCTCACCTCCCAATGCTCCGGAATCTCCCCCAGCCAGGGGATGCCGGAGTCCTTGAGTTTGACGTTGGGGTCGAGGCCGCGGGTGACGGCGCGGTGGATGATGGCCTGCTTTTGTTCGTTGAGCAGGGCGATGATCTTGCGCTTGGCCCGGATCGCCTTCTCCAACCGCCCGTTCCAGTAGTCCAGAAACCGCACAATCGCCGCCTGCTCCGCAGGGGGCGGGATAGCTATGGAAACATTCAGCAGATCAGAGGGACCTAGGGTAGATCGCACTCCTGCACCCAGCTTGTTGTAAACACCACGAGCATATAGATCATAGAACTGAAGATAGAAATATCGTACGGTCGTCCGACTTATCGGGACCAACCGAACATATGCG
>PXDI01000186.1 GCA_003565095.1 PVC group bacterium
CATTTCGGTATCAGATTCAATATTCTGCATGCGGTATAGATCCATTACCCCGATGTTACCTTCACGCAGGGCCTGAGCGATGGCCTTGGGCACTTCGGCTTGGGCCTGTACCACTTTGGCCTGCATTTCCTGTACTTCTGCGCGCATTTCCTGTTCGCGGGCAACCGCCATTGCGCGGCGGCCTTCCGCTTCAGCCTGACGCATTTTCTTGTCGGCTTCTGCGCGCTCGGTTTCGAGCATGGCGCCGACGTTGGCGCGGTCGGCGGCACCGGCTACGCTGATATCGGCGATATCAATCGAGACAATTTCAAACCCGGTGTTGGCATCGAGTCCGCTGTCGAGCACTTTGCGGCTGATGTTGTCGGGATTTTCCAGAACGTGCTTGTAGGTCGGGGATGAACCGATGGCGCTGACGATGCCTTGGCCGACGCGGGCGATGATGGTGTCTTCCTGGGCACCGCCGACGAGGCGTTCAAGGTTGGCACGCACGGTTACGCGCGCTTTGACCAGCAGGCGGATGCCGTCTTTGGCTACGGCGTCAAGCATGCCGGAATCGCTTTTGCTGGGATCCGGGCAGTTAATAACTTTGGGTTGGACGCTGGTGCGGACGGCTTCCTCTACGTCGCGTCCTGCCAGATCAATGGCGGCGGCGCGGGTGAATGAGAGGTCAATGCCGGCCTTGTCGGCGGCGATCAGTGCGCGGCAGACGCGCAGTGCGTCACCGCCTGCCAGAAAATGTGCTTCGAGCTGGTCGGTTACGATGGTGGTCAAACCGGCTTTCACGAGGCTGATGCGGGCGTCGACGATTAATGCGGGGGGCACACCGCGCAGCTTCATGCCGATGAGCTGGCCGATTGACACACTTGCCCCGGACATTAATGCCCTGATCCACACACCAAGGAAGTGCATAAAGATCACAAAGAAAACGATTACAACAATTACCAACAACGCCAGAAAAATTCCGAACAAACCACTCATGACACGTCTCCTTTTTTGCTATTCATTATTCCTTATGCAGTCTGATTAGATGGAGCCTGATCCTGCCGCACAACCACTTTGTTACCTTCAACTAAAATTACACGAACCGGCCGGTCTTTGTCAATCATTCCGCCTTCGGAAACCACATCGATCCGTTTGCCGTCAATCAGGGCGATCCCACCGGGGCGCAGATCCGAAACCGCTTTGCCGGTTTTTCCGGCGAGGTCGCGCAGGGCGGCGTTGGAGGAATGGGCATCTGAAAGATCGCTATTGACGGTAAGCGCCTTGCTTAGTCTGGTATGCGGGAATAGCACAATCCAAACGCCGACAGAAAGTCCCATCAGCATAATGATCAGCAGGGCGGCGAGGCTGCCGCGGGCTGCGCCCCAGATGTAATAGCCCATGGCGATTGCGCCAATCAGGGACATGATGCCTAGCGTACCGAGTACACCGCCGGGAATAAATATCTCGGCACAGATCATCATAATTCCGGCCAGCAGCAGGATAATAAACAACTGCATTGCAAATTCACTCATGCGCTCTGTTCTCCTCCGGCATTTTCCACCGGTTCAACAACAATCCGTGAGCCGTGGCATTCGGTAATGCGGACGGGTTTCCCTTTTTCAACATATTGCCCCTGTGTCACCACATCGAGCCGGCGTTCACCGAACATGGCTGTACCGGAAGGGCGTAAATCCATCTGGCAGTAACCGATGCTGCCGATCAGTGCGGCATTTTCACTGGAGCCGACCGTGTAGCCTTCCTGTGATGTAAGCGATGAGGCCAGCACCAGGCGGTTCATCAGTGGTATCCGCGCGAGATATTTTGTCAGCAGCATTGCGATGAGAAATGTTCCGATAACAGTTGTGCCGGTGACATGTACCATCCGCTGCAACTGTTCCGGTTGCGGATACCAAGGGCCTCCGGGATAACTCTGGTACATCCCCATCATCAGCGCGGTCAGAATGCAGACAATGCCGGCGGCTCCGGTAATGCCGAAGCCGGGCAGAATGAATATTTCTATGGCCAGCAGCGCCAGACCGGCAATCAGCAGCAGCAACTCGCTCATACCGGCCAGTCCGGCAACATTGTGTCCCCAGAACCAGATGGCCAGCAGAATGATGCCGGTGATGCCGGGCAGGCCGAATCCAGGTGTCCGGAACTCAATATAAATGCCAAGCAGCCCGCCCATCAGCAGCACGGCCGAGAATAATTCAATATAACGGGCGATTTTTTCGGCGGTGGTAACCTCAAGGGTTTTTACCTGTGCATTTGCGAGGGCCAGTTCCAGCAGCAGATCATCGAGTGTTTCAATTGTGCCGAGTGAAAGCAGTGGGACGGTTTCGCCATCGCGCTCAACCATTTCGGCAGCTTCGACATTTGTGAGTGTCAGTAATTCGCCTTCGGGAGAGATGAGTTGATCGCCGATGCGGTATTCGATGCTGCGGCGGACCATTGCTTCGGCCAGTTGCGGATCATGCCCTTTTTCCTGTGCCGCGGCACGGATCATGGCCGAAACGGCCGAGACAATTTTTTCCTGAATGGCTTCCGGCATTTCCTGTGCGCCGCCCATCGGACTCATCATAATCGGCATGGCATCCCCGATGATTCCGCGCGGTGCCATATAGATCCGGTCGGTGGCCAGTGCGATGATGGCACCGGCCGAAATCGCCTGCGGGTTGACATAGGTAATGGTTGGGATATCCAGCCGGGAAATAATGCGCATGATTTCTTCGGTGGCGTCGAGTCTGCCGCCGGGGGTATCCATATTGAAAATGATGGCATCCGCGCCGGTGTTGATGGCATCGCGCACACCGCGCCGCACAACATAAACCAGCCCGCGTTCAATCATACCTTCCACCGGAATCACGTAAACAGTTCCAGAGCGGGTTTCAGAAGCGGCAGAATGCTCCGGTGCGAAAACTCCGCTCAGCACGCAAAGCAATGTTATACTGGCAAGCAATGATTGATTCATGTTGTGAAGTATGGCATAAATATCTGGCGTAATGCCAGTAAATCTTTATAGGATTTGAAATGGATATATTCGGACATACCGCATTGGTGACCGGCGGGGCGTTGAGGCTGGGTGCAGCGGTCTGCCGCCGTTTGGCGCAGGAGGGCTGTCGCGTGGTGATACACTGCCGGAATTCGGCGGAGGCGGCCGGGGCGCTGTGCGCCGACCTGCAGGCGATGAATGCTGAGGCTTTTGTGGTGCAGGGGGTGCTGGATGAAGCCGGTGCCGCAGAGCGCATAATGGCTGCGGCGTGGGAGGCGGCCGGGACTGTTGATATATTGATAAACAATGCCGCGGTTTATGAGCGTGGTACATTGCTGGAAACTGATGAAGAATTGTTTTTGCGGCATATCAGGGTGAACACTTTGGCGCCGTTAATGCTGATGCGGGCGTTGATGTCAAGAGTGCGCTGCGGCAGTGGGGGGGATGCAAAGGCGGCCAGAATCATTAATTTGCTGGATCGCCGGGTTGCGGGTACTGCGACCGGATGCATGGCTTATCATTTGTCGAAATGCGCTTTGGCGGAAGCCACCCGTTCTGCGGCGCTTGAACTGGCGCCGTATGCGGTAGTGAATGCAGTTGCGCCCGGTCCGGTGCTGCCGCCGCCGGCCGGCGGAGTTATTGGAGAAAAGGCCGGTACGGTGCCGCTGGGTGAAAGACCGGTGGCGGAGGCGGTTGCCGATGCGGTTGCGCTGCTATTACGTGCAGACAGTGTGACAGGGCAAATCTTGTATGTGGATGGGGGGCAGCATCTGCTGGGAAGGTGGGAGAATGAGTGATCGGATTATTATCAGTGATTTGACTTTGCGTTGTATTATCGGCACCAATCCAGAGGAGCGCAATACCAAGCAGAATGTGGTTATCAACATTGTCCTGGAATGTGATCTTTCGCGGGCAGCGTCAACCGACCGGATTGAGGACACAATTAATTACCGCAGCTTGAAACGGCGTTTACTGGAGGATTTGCAGAGCAGCTCGTTTTATCTGGTTGAGCGCATGGCCGGCAGGATTGTGCAATTATGCATGGATGAGCCGCGGGTGGAGGCGGTGACTGTACGTGTTGAGAAACCCGGTGCATTGACCGGTGCCAGAACGGTCGGGGTAGAGATGCGGCGTGTGCGAAAGGGCAACCGATGAGCGGCCGCCTGCATTTTTGCGGGATCGGCGGCGTCGGTATGAGTGCGGTGGCGGAGGCGGCGTTGCATTGCGGATGGCGGGTTTCCGGATCTGACCGCCGGGCGGATTCCCGCGGCAGGTCTGAGCGTGTAAACCTGCCTGCCGTGCCGCTGCGCAGGCGTGGCGCACAGGCAGGCACAACTCCGGAACCGCAGTCTGCTGAACCGAATGGATTGCGTCCCGATGTTTCTGCGCCGGATGTGCTTGAATTGCTGGCTGAATGCGGTGCTGAGATTTTCCCGCAGGACGGCAGCGGGGTTACGGATGATTGTGCTGCGCTGGTGGTGAGTACTGCGATTGAGGAGGATAATCCGGATATGCTTGCCGCGCGGCGGCAGGGCGTTGCGGTCTGGCACCGTGCGGAGTGTCTGGCGCACTTGGTGGGAAATGCCAAGTCAGTGGCGGTCACCGGTACATCGGGTAAAAGCACGGTGACGGGAATGCTCGGTTGCATTATTGAGGCGGCCGGACTTGATCCGGCGGTTGTAAACGGTGCGCCGGTTTTGAATTGGATGGATAATGGAAACAGCGGCAGTGTGCGGCGCGGCGCAATGCGTTTATGGATATATGAAGCCGATGAGAGCGACCGTTCGTTAATGAGCTTTAGCCCGGAATGGGCGGCGGTTACCAATATTTCAACAGATCATTTTCCGCGCGAGGAGGCGGAGGCGTTATTTAATAAGTTTGCCGCGCAAGTGAAGTCCGGTATGGTTTGGCCGGATGAGACAGAAGATGCATACAGTCTTGAAGATGGGGCGACGTGGTCTCCGTTGTTACGGTGGCAGGGGCTGGAGTGCCGGTTGCGTGTGCCGGGACGGCATAATGCCGCCAATGCGGTCACCGCGGCGCGACTGGCGCGCATGATGGGTGTGGCAGGGGCGGCAATTGTTGACGGTCTGGAGGCTTTCAGGGGTATCGCCCGGCGGCTGGAACTGGTTGGAGAGCAGCATGGGGTTATGGTTGTTGATGATTATGCGCACAATCCGGCCAAGATCAGTGCATCGTTACAGGCGATGCAGGCGCTGTGCGGAGGGCGGTTGCGGGTAATCTGGCGGCCGCATGGTTACGGGCCGTTGCGTTTGATGCTGCAGGATTTGGCGCAGGTGTTTGCGGCAACCATGCGCCCTGATGACCGGTTGCTGCTGCTGCCAGTATATGATGCGGGCGGGACGGCTGACCGGTCAATTAATGCAACCGCTCTGGCGGAGGCAATCACGGCGCAGGGCGGGCAGGCGATGCTGGTCTACA
>PXDI01000084.1 GCA_003565095.1 PVC group bacterium
ATCGATCGGCAGTGAGCGCCAGAGCAGGAACTGCCGCCGTAACTCAGCAGCAAACTCACGGTTACCGCGAATCCATGCCGGTGGTGCGCCCCCCATCCGCTCAAGCTCTACGATCACTTCATCAATACCAGGTATCTCAAACTCCTTTGAATACATGCGGAAATGCTGAAAGATACCAAGATCAAACGGTGCCAGCGAAATATCCGCTTCAATGCCCAGACTCATTTTACCGGAAGGCAGTTTTTGGGTAAAGAGCCGCACATCCCGCGCGGCAAAATTCCCGAGTGTCGCATCACCGTGATTCTCAAAATGTTCCTTGATATAGCTTAGGATGCCTGCGAAATCGGTTTCTGAAACCGTGAACGGAAAGATGAAATCCAGCCGGTCACCTACCGGAGCCGGCATACGCCATTTACGCGCCACGCCCGGATTGGCGGACTTGCCGGCCTTGAGGGCCGGGTAAATCGTTGACAGCATCACAACCGCCATCACGATCAGAATCGTCAAAACGGAAGCCAGTGATGAGAAATTCATATCCGGGGGATTGAATATGCCCTTTTCGCCCATAAACGTAAGGACACGGGCGACAACCTGGCTGAGCAGATATCCCCCCATACCGCCGACCACTGAATAAACGGCTGATTCAGCAAAAAACAGCGCCCCGACGCTTGGCGGTGACAGTCCCAGCGCACTGTATGTGAAAATCTCTTTTTCGCGGTCAACAATTGAGCCCATTAACGAGCTGAAAATAATTAAGCCGCCGAGCAGCAACGGGACAATCACATCCACCAAACCGGAGCCTTCGACCGCTCTTGTGAAAAACATCCGCTTGGCACCGTCGCCGGACTTGGTATGCACCGACCCCTGGAAAACCGGAGCCAGCTCACGACCGGCAGCGTCAATATCAACATCCCCGTCACGCGGATACATCGTGATAAAGTTGACATTAACGTTGTTATAAAACTCTTGCAGCACATGGATATCCGTAAAAGCCACCTGTTCAGCGGAGAACCATGCAAAACTTCCGACATCGATATCTTCCAGCTCACGGGCACCGGCGCCATCACCGGCCTGCTTGCCAATGTTTCTGACAGTTGCGGCAAAATCAGGCGGAACAATACGCGTGTCATTAATGGTGGAAAGATTCTGCAGCACCGCCGCAGCAACCGGCCCGGCATATGAAAATTTCTGACCGATAAGCTGTACGCTGTCGCCCACGGCGAGTTCGAGCCGTTCGGCAATCTGGCGTGGCAGATAAAGCGGAGGATGCGCAAAATCAGCATCACAAAATCCAGGCAGCAGATCAGCCAGCGGAGCGAGATGAACGGTTTCCCGCGGGTCAAGTCCCATTACCGCTCCGATACTGGCAGTGCTGCCGGCCTCGGGGTTTAGCAGCACACGGTCGGGAGACAGCGGCGTGAGCCCCTGATCCTCTGAACGGGTCGGATTCATAAACAGTCCGCCACGGCGGAAAACGTGGAATTCATCATGATAAATGCGCTCGATGCTTTCAATAAGCTGTTCGGGAATGTCAAGATATGAGAAGCGGTTTAATTCAATCCGGTCGGCATCCCGCCCTTTGCCGAGGTAGGTTTCAACAACGCCGACCTCGGCCGTAAAGGAGGCGAAAACAAGAATGGTGAAAGTCAGCAGAATAACCGTCATTGCGGTCAAAAATGTTTTCAACGGGCGGTTGCGCATGCCTGAAATACCGATTAATACCGCCGCGAGTGCGGTACTACTGTCATTTTCAACGCCGTGCACAGTTGAAGCCAGCCCCTGGATCGTGCGGATTTCCTGTTTAATCTTTGACAGGACAATATACAGCGTAACAGCCCCCAGCAGAATAATCACAAAAGCCAGAAAAATAACAATCGGCGCCTGCGCAAGCGAAAAGGCCGGATGCGTGAAATACAGGAGCGAAAAAGTCAGCAAGAAGAAACCGACAAAGCCCATCACCTGCTTATAGATACTGGTAAAACCGCACAACAGACGCTCCATGGAAAAAGCAAAGGGGATATTCAGCAGCAACAGCACGACAACCGCTCTGACGAGATCTTCGGTTATCCCGCGCAGCGGCCCATAGACCCGGTTTTCAAGTGAAGTCGCAAAAATCTCATGCGCCCGCGCCAAGCCGTATTTTTTCTCACGCCGGCTCATGTCGGCGCGTTCCAGGTGGTCCGCGGCGTCGGCATGCAACTGTTCCAGCGGATCGTTGATGATGTTACGCTCCCGCAGCACCGCCAACCGGCTTTCATTCAGCAGCCAGTAGTCACGCGCACCCTGACTTATGCCGTCTAAATGGATCATCGGCCCCCACTCCAGCGGAATACCTTCACCCAGAGGCTTATCCTTGGTGGAACCCAACAGCAGTTCACCGCGGTTGCCGATCCGCTTAAAGCGTCCATCACGGTCGGAGTATAAACTGGTAAAACCGGCAAACGCCGGCAATCCCGATAAATCGCCGGAGTGTGCGATTTTAATTGCCGCATCGGTTTCTGCATCCAGTGTGCTGGCATCGTACAGCTCGGAACCAAGCAGATCGGGAGCAAAACCGTACGAAAAAACGGCACCGCCATATCCATAAAACAAAGGCAGTCTGCGATCGCCAACCGCAACACCGGCCCGCGAATAACGGTTCATGGCACCGGCAGCATCATAGCCAAAGCCGGCAAGTCTCGCGTCTTGCATTCTGGCGCGGCTGATCATTGGCACAAAGACATAACCGTCAGTATTCACTCTTGTAAACGCGGCACGGCTCAAGCCACTCAGGGGACCGGCCTGTCCCCCCGGGATGACTGCCAGCACCGCGTTGCGCGCGCTGCCCTCAACTTCCTCCGAAGTTCTGGAAAATGTAACTAAGTGCAGCCCGTTGTAATCGCGTCCGCGCCGATAGATATATGTAAGCCGGTCTTCCATCTGCGAGTGAATCACCGGACGCCGCAGCGAAAATTCTTCACCGGTGCCCATGGCACCCACAAGCGCGGTGACCTGCTCCCGCAGCCCCAGCAAACTGACCGCATGGTGCAGCGGCATACCGTCGAAATCCAGACGGTCACCGACGGTCATCATTTGGAATCCGGCAATCCCCAGCAACAGGCCGGGTGCTGTCGGAACACTGCGCTGGACCGGCACACTCAATGAAAACGGCTTATAATACGGGGTCAGCGCATCCGTGAAAAGCGGTGCATTATTCCACTCATCCTGCCGCAAACGCTCATAAGCACGGCCGATTTCCATAAAATGCATTAAGTAAATGCCCGGATCAATACTGCGCTGAGTAAACAGGCTTGTGTCCCCCATTACATCCAGCAGCCACGGGCGGTCATCACGCGCAAAATCAAAATCGAAATGGCCGGTAATAATTTTGCCGCGCAGGGTTTGCGCCAGTTTAATTGATGACTCTGTATTACTGATGGAGTTCCGCAGCTCAGCAATACGCACTTGCAGGTTATTGCGCACCCGCTCCCTGACACCGAAGAAAGCATTACGACTGACTTCATCATCGGCCAGTTGTCCATCGGTCAACTGCTGGCGCAACATATTCCAGACCGCTTTTTCTTCATTCAGGCGGTTGATTTCAGCATTCAGGTATTCAATCCGCCGATGTGTTTCCGGCGGAAGCGCTGCATCCCGGTAAGTGGAATCGATGCGATTAATCTCCAACCTCAAATCACGCTGGCGGGCATTGATGTTATTTACGGCAGCAACCAGCAGAGTCCGCATCTCCCCGGCATACTCGCGGGTATGCTCATCTGACATCCGGAATATATCTTCACGACCGGCGTTATCCAGCAAAGACTGCTTGATTGCCAGTTCAGCGTTATAGCGGTCAAGGCGCCATTCCAGACTGTCGCGGCTATTCGCTTCTTCATCACGGCTGCCAACGGCATAATAAAAATGCCGGGCGCCTTCCTGTGCGCCGAAATGGCTGCCGAAAAATACGCCAATGACAGTCCGGTCACGCGGCTCAGCGGCAAGATTGCAGAGCACATCAGTCAAAAGCGCGGCATTGGCGGCACGACGGTTATCCGGAGCATAAGCCGGCACTATCCCGTAAGTATCCAGCGTTGCGGAAACAAAAACGGCCTCTTCCCCCCCGAGCCGGAATTCACGGCCGGGAGTTCCCGGCATGACAACCCAGATGTTTTCGGTCTCTGCATCGGTGATGCTCATGTCCACATCAATCACAACCGGTTGCCCATCCGCCGGCAGCAGACCATGGGTTTCCGCCACGGCGCGTTCAATATAAAAAAGCGGAACCGGGGTCGGTCCATACTGTTCAATTCTGGTAAGATTCCATTGACTGGCCTCACCACTGCCGGCAAAAATAATGGCATGCACCCCCAGCGGCATCAGGTTTTCAATCGTGACACGCGGGGCATCAAAATCCAGAATGGCTATCGCACCTGCCAGATTTTTACCGTCGAGAGCTGACAGCCGGCCGTCACCGGCCCAGACCGCCGGGCCTTCAAACTGACCGGGTTCAACCATCGCAGCAATGCCGGCATTCAGCGCATGAAACGGCTCAACGTTGACACCGTTGACCTTCAAAAACAAATGCCGGACCTCGGGCACAAGTGTCTGGTAGGTCTGACTATGCGGTTCAAGTCCGGCTTCACGTAGCGTATCCTTCAATGCAGTTGCTGCCGCATTAAAATTACTGCTGCCCGCCAGGCGGTGATCGTGACGGGTAAATTCGCTGTACAAACGCTCGTACACCGTTGCAGCTTCGGCAACAGTTACCGTCGCCGCAATACCAATCATAACGACCACAGCAGCAGCAAAGCGCAACGACATCCGCATATTATGTCTTATCAAGGAAATCACTGCCCCTCCTCATCATCACCCAGACTGGCCTTTTCAATCTTTACATCCGCGGTCGCTTCAATACGTTCAACCTGTCCGTCGGCAATCCAGACCATGCGGTCACTGACCGAAAGCATATTATGATCATGCGTAGCACAAATAATCGTTACTTTGTCTTTTTTGTTGAGATCATGCAAAAGCCAGTGAATTTCCTTGCCGGTATCCAGATCGAGATTTCCCGTCGGCTCATCACACAGCAGCAGAGCCGGATTATTTGCCAGGGAACGGGCAATTGCCACCCGCTGCATCTGGCCACCGGACATCTCCTTCGGGCGGTGGTTCCAGCGCTCCTCCAGTTTTACCTTAGCCAGCAGATCCATGCCGCGCTCGCGGGCATCATCCGGATGTACCCCGGCAAAAATCATCGGTAAGGTAACATTTTCCAATGCGGTCATTACCGTATTCAGATTAAACGACTGGAAGACATAGCCGATTTTACGGCAACGCAGGAAAGCCAGCTCCTGTGCATTAAGTTGCGCCATATCCACGCCGTCAATAAACACGCGGCCGGC
>PXDI01000185.1 GCA_003565095.1 PVC group bacterium
GGGACGGTCTTCAGGGTTTATCTGCCGTTGACAGATAAGCAAAGTGCCGCTGCGGATGGTCTCCCGGCAGCCGTTGAAACTGTTGACGGCAGCGGTGAAACGATTCTGCTGGTTGAGGATGAAAAGGCCATTTTGAAAACGGTTACAATCATGCTTGAGCAGAACGGTTATTCTGTGCTGGCGGCGGCAACACCGGGCGAGGCGCTGGATATTGCGCGGAAATCTTCCGGCAGGATTGATCTGCTGATTACCGATATGGTGATGCCGGAAATGAATGGGCGGGAACTCTCCGCAATCATGCAGGAAATCCAGCCCGGGATTAAGCGCCTCTTTATGTCGGGATATTCCGATGATGTGATAGCTCACCAGGGAATAGTTCAGGAGGGCGTGAACTTTATCCAGAAGCCCTTTAGCAAAGAGGCTTTCTTTCAAATGGTGCGGGACGTGCTGGCTGGCTGAAATGGCGCGGGGTGTGGATGAGGTTGTTGATATGCTGTGGTATGTCATGTGTGCGGTAGTGAACAATGCAATGTTCGTATGTGAACATTTTGCTGTTCATCGGTAGACTGTCGTAGTCGTGAATTAAAGCGGCAGAGGAGTCAGGCGTATGCCGGCTGATAGACCGGGTATACTAGAGAAGGCTCCGGTGTTAGATTGGCAGCGGGCTCGTTTATATCCAGAATATATTTATCACAGCGCTGTTCGTTGCCTTGCTCCCCGTGTGCGGCGGGCAGATAGGGTTCGGTGCGATAAGTTGCAACATTGCGCAATTTTTCAAGGATTCCGCATATTTGAGTGGAAGCCTTGCGGCATTCGGTAATCATATCATGCGTTTCCGCAGGGAGCTCCTTCTTTTGCATCATTTGGAGATATGCCTCCAGCACAGACATTGGCTGGCCGAGATGATGACAGGCGGCGCCCAGGCTGGCGATCATGGCGCGCTGCGCTTCGGCCTGAGCCAATGCGGCGCTTTGTTCTTCAATTTCCTTGATCCGTCCGGCGGTCTGTTCGATGATTGTAATTACATAATGCTCAATCGCCCGCATATCATCTTCACTGTCAAGTAGCGCTATTTTTGAGGGATCCGGCAGGGTGCCGCGCGAGATGTCTTCGAGAATATGGCGCAGCTTCACAACATTTATCGGGTATTTGACCAGCAGAAACAGCCCCAGCAGCATTAGTATCGAGGCGAAAAATGTCATTACGGCAAGCGCGCTGGCGGTTACCGCGGTATCCGAATGTGTCAGGTGCATCAAATAGATGCATACCAGCAAGGGAATCAATGCAATCAGAGCCACACCTGTGGCAAACTGGGTGCGCGATCCACTGGTTGTCAGCGATAAGCGGTCATATATAGTGTTCATAGTGTTCTCCTGCCTATTATAGAGGCAGGAACTATGCCAGTTTTATGACATTACGGCGGCGATGGCTTCCCGCAGGCCGTTTTGGTCCACTGGTTTACCCAAAACCATATCGACCCCCGGCGGTTTTTCCTGGCGTGCCTCCATCAGGTCCCCGAAGCCGGTCAGCATTATAACGCGTTTTGCGGCCTTTTTCTGCTTGGCAAAGGCCGCTACGGCGTCACCGTTCACCTTGCCCATGGCCCGGTCGGTAATAACCAGATCGAAAGTATTTTTTTCAAGGATATCGAGGGCGGTTTCTCCACTCGGGGCTGTTTGCAGGGAGTGCTGTTCCGTTTCGAGATAGTTTTTAAGCAGTTTGAGCGTCTTTGGATCGTCATCGACGAGCAGAATATTAAGCGGTCCGGCCGGTTTGTGGTGTTTGCCGGATTTGTCTGCGGAGGCAATCTGCTGTGCGCCCGCTTTCCGCAGCCAGATATGGAAGGTAGTGCCTTTGCCGACTGAGCTATCGATTTTCATCCGTCCGCCGTGCCGCTGGATGATGCCGTGGCAAACCGCCAGACCAAGTCCGGAGCCGACCGGACCTTTGGTGGTGTAGAAGGGTTCAATACAGCGCAGGCGGACTTCTTCGTCCATGCCGCAACCGTTGTCGCTGAAACTGATAACCACATAATCGGCTTCCGTGCGTGATGCTACCGTAATATTGCCGCCCTCCGGCATGGCATCGACCGCATTCATTACGAGGTTGGTAAAGACTTCACGCAGTTCCGGTTCGTGCCCGGCAATCAGCGGAGCTGACGTGACCTGTATATCAAAAGCGATAGATGCGCCGTCGGCGGCTGCGGCCGCCGACCAGCGCGGTTTTGTGATACTGCGGACATGCTCCAGCATATTTGTAATATCCACCTCGGCCAGCAGTATATTTTCATCCGGCTTATAGAACTGGCGCAAACGGCGCACAACGGCCGCGGCGTCCTCGGCGGCATCGCGGATGATCTGGAGTGATTCACTATATTCGTTGTCCAGTCCATCGCGATTGCATAGCGTCTTGAGGATATCGGCATAGCCCATAATGGCCATCAGCGCGTTGTTGAAATCATGTGCGATGCCGCTGGCCATTTGTCCGAGGGCATTGATGCGCTCCTGCCGGATCAATTCGCGCTGGGTTTTGTGCAGGTCTTCCAGTGCCTGTGAAAGCTGGCGTGTCCGCTCGGCAACCAGTTTTTCCAATTCATCGCTGTAGCGCAGGTTGTCATATTCCAGACCACGGACGCGTAAAGCCTGCCGGACGGTTTTCAGCAGCATTTCCTTGGTCACCGGTTTGATGAGATAATCAACCGCCCCGGCGCGCACGGCTTCGGTTGCGGTTTGCAGTGACGGCTCACCGGTGATGATGATCACCTGCATCAGCGGGTCAATTGCGCGGACTTTCTTCAGCAGTTCAATGCCCGTGAGCCCATGCATAACGATATCCGAAACAACGACATCGAACCTGCCGCGCTTCATCATATCCAAGGCGTCGTCGGCATTTTCGGCGGTTTCGACGGCAAAACCTTCCGCAATTAGAAACTCCCGGCAGGTGATGCGGATGCTGGGCTCATCGTCAACTATCAGTATTTTGCTCATGACATCTGCTTACATTATCTGAATGCTGTTGCAGTGGCAAGGCAATATGAAAAACTGTACCGCCCTCCGGAATACGTTCAAACCAAACTTTACCGTGATGTCCTTGTATGATTTCCCGGCAGATTGACAGGCCGAGACCGCTGCCGGAATGGCGCGGCTTGGTTGTAAAGAACGGGTCGAAAAGCTGTTCATTTGCTAGTCCGTCCAGTCCGGCACCGTTATCTTCAACACTGATAAGCACCGCGGGTTGGTCATTCAATGCATGCCGGACGGCGGATATGCGGATGTGTTTGTCGGCGTTGTGCCCGGGATGGTGTTTGTTCACGGCGTCACGCGCATTCATGAGCAGGTTCATCAAAGCCTGTTGAATCTGCTGTTTGCGGCATTCGATACATGGCAGCCCTTCTGCGATATCAACGCTCAGCCGGATGTTGTCATGGCGGATATTGGTTTTGATCAGCGACAGGGTATCGTTGATGATTGCATCCGGCTGTTCCGGTTGCGGCGTCAGTTGTGCCGGACGCGCGAATGACATCAGGTTGCGGATAATGCGGTTGATCCGTTCGGCTTCCTTGCCGATTTCTGCTGCATATTCCGACACAGATGGATTCTGCGGCTGGTCGGTAATCAGTTGGGCGTAGTTCAGTATGCCGTTTAGCGGGTTGTTGATTTCATGGGCCACCCCGCCTGCCAGAGTGCCGATGGCGCGCATCCGCTGCTGGCTGCGGGCTTCGCGCTCAATCCTGACCTTGTCTGAGACGTCATGCACGATTGAAAACAGCAGATGCATGTCGCCGAAATTGATCGGCCCGCTGAAAACTTCGACATCGCGCACAATTCCGGAAGCGAGGCGGTGGCGGAAATTGAAATGGTTGCGCTCTTGCTCAACCGCAAGCGTCATTTCTTGTTTGATCTCATCAACGGTTGATGTGTTGATATCGCGGATGTTCATTTCTTTTAATTTTATGATGGAATAGCCGTAGAAATCCGCGGCGGCATGGTTTGCGTCAATTATCCGCCCGTTCTCCGGATTGATGAGTAACATAACCGAAGGACAATCAACAAACAGAGCCCGTGAGCGTTCCAGACTGCGGTCAAGTGCGCGATGTATGGCATCAGTCAACGTTACATCCTGAATAGTGATCACTACGCCCTGGATTGTAGCGTTTTTATCGAGCAGGGGACTGGCGTGGATTATGGTGTTTTTTCTTATCCCGTGTCCATCGGTTAAGCTTTGGCGGCAGTCAAGCATGCGGCGTCCGGTGGCCATGACTCGCGCAAAAGGCAGTTTTTCCTGCTCGATCGGCAGGTCGTGTTCATCAAGGATCTGCCATATCGGATCATCAAAGCGCAATTTCTCAAGAGCACTCTGCGGCCGGCCCAGAATATCCTCGGCCCAGTGGTTGGCATAGATGGTTTTTCCGGCTGGATTAAGGACAATGATGCCGGCGGGGCATATTTCCGTTACACGCGAGAAAAGACTCATTTCCTCGATCGCCGATAGCTGCCGCCGGCGTTGCAAGATCAGGACGATAAAGACACACAGGAGCGCAAAAGCGACCGAGCCAGGATGCACGCCGGCAATTAACAGTGCCAGTGCCACAAAAATAACCAGCATAGTCTGCATAATATGAATAGTAATAGTTCGTGCTTTATCCGGCGTCATCTTCTCTCCGCATTTGCAAAAAACATTAACGCATTCATTACTTGAAATTGTATCTGAACAAAAAATTCGGGCAAATGCCAATCAATAATACATGTAAAGATAAAAAACTTGAGGTCATAGAGCTGTTTGCATAGCATATTGTAAATACATTTCAGGAGAGTTGTGTTATGGATGTTGTTGATAATGCTGATATGGTTGTAGCGGTGCTTGATGATGACCGTCGTGTGGGTAGTATGATCGCCCGGTTTCTTGATCAGCACGGCTTCCGTACGCGTACCTATGACAAACCGGAAAACTGTCTGGCCAACCAGAAAAAGAACCCGGTGGATATTATCATTACGGATTTGCGTATGCCGGGGATTGACGGAATTGAGGTGCTTAAGTCGGTCAAGGAGCTAACCCCGGATACGGATGTAATCATGGTTACCGGCAACGCTGACAAGAATGTGGCAATTCAGGCATTGCGGCTGGGAGCCTTTGATTTTTTTGAAAAACCGGTAAATGCTGATGAATTGATTGAGACGGTAAAGCGTACGATGCGTTACCAGACTTTGCTGCGTGAGCGTAACCGGTATGCCGATCAGGTGACACAACTTTCCAAGCGTGAAGCGGGGCAATGGGGGATAGAGGGCTTTATCGGCGGGACCGCGGCGGTCCGCAAGCTGGTTGAAGATGTGCGTCTGCTGCAAAAGGCGGCAGATATAC
>PXDI01000279.1 GCA_003565095.1 PVC group bacterium
GGCAGCAAACTTGAGGCCAAGGTCGATTCAAGTTTGACTTTGTTCGGTTTAGGAAAGATTTTTCAATTGAATAGGGGGTAGGTGCGGGATGCGGGGGAAGAAGACCGCAGACCGCAGACTGCAGACCGCAGACAACTTTGTCGCGAGCTTTGTCGCGAGCTTTGTCGATCTGAAGCGGAAACAGGCTGGAGACTGGAGGGCGCGGAGCAGGGATTGTGGACCCTCGCATTTTGCGGGGTAAACGTGAAACGTGTGGGTGAGCTTGAAAGATATGAGTGTAAGAGTACGTGTACGAGTATTGGGGATGGAGCATAATCTTATCCGTACTCTTACACTTACTCTTACACGCGAATCTCTTAAATACAGGAGGATCATATGAGTAAACGTTTTGCAGTAATAATGGCCGGCGGCAAGGGGGAGCGTTTCTGGCCTTTGAGTACATCGAAAACACCAAAGCAGGTTTTGGCGCTTTCCGGGGAAAAACCGTTGATTGAACTTGCGGTCGATTATCTGGGCGATACCGTCCCGCCGGAGCAGGTGTTGGTGATTACCAGCGCCGAGCTGATTGAACCGCTTGCAGCGGCCCTGCCGCATGTCCCGCGAGGGAACATCATCGGTGAACCGGTCGGGCGTGATACCGCGGCAGTCTGTGCGCTGGCTTCCGCTATTATTCGCCGCCGGGCAGGGGACGATGCCGTGTTCTGTGTTTTGACCGCGGATCATATTATGGGTAAGCTGGATGTTTTTCGCAATTCCATGCGACAGGCGTTTGAGACCGCAGAGAATGATGATGTCCTCATAACAATCGGCATTCAGCCTTCGTATCCCGCAACCGGGTTCGGTTATATCGAAGCTGGGGAGCCCTACAGTGATAAGGAAGGTGTTGAGTTTTTCAGAGCTCGGCGCTTTGTTGAGAAGCCGGCTAAGGCTACCGCCGAAGGATATGTTTCCGCAGGCAACTATTTCTGGAATGCCGGCATGTTTGTATGGAGTGTAAAGAGTATCAGAAAAGCGCTGGAACAGCATCGTCCAGTATTGTGCGCAATGGCGCAGTCATTGGAAGAGCATGTTGATACAGCGCAATTTGATTCAGCACTGGCCGATGCTTATGCAGGGCTTGATAAGATATCGATTGATTATGCCGTGATGGAGAAGGCTGATAACATTGTGATGTTGAAAGGCTGTTTTATCTGGGATGACGTTGGCTCATGGCCCGCACTTGAGAGGCATTTTCCGGCCGACGAGGATGGTAATACGCTGATTGGCAAATGCGAGTTGCTTGATTCAACTGAAAACATTGTATATTCGAAAGGGCACCTTACGGCTATGATCGGCATGCATGATGTAATTGTAGTGCAGGCTGAGGGTGTTACACTGGTTTGCCCGAAGAATCGCGCGCAGGAGGTTAAAGTGTTGGTGCAAATGCTCAAAGAGAAGGGTGGATACAAGTCTTTGTTGTAGCAGAATTGATGAAATACCTTGGCATAGATTATGGTCAGCGACGGGTCGGTTTTGCGGTTAGCGATCCGGCCGGAATAATTGCCATGCCGCGGGAAGTTCGTGAGATCAAAAGGGGAGAACCCCTGCTTGATATTATTTGTGCGGTAATCAAAGAGGCTGAAGCGGATGCGGTTGTGCTCGGGTTGCCTGTCAACATGAACGGCAGCCCCGGTCCGATGGCGGAAGCTGTAGAAAAGCTGGCAGCTGAACTTCGTGATAAATCCGGTTTGGAGGTCATTACTTGGGATTAGCGCTTGAGCACTGCGCAAAGTGAGCGAGTTTTGCTTGAAGCTGATATGAGCCGGTCACGACGGAAACAGGTGATCGACAAAATGGCCGCCCAGGTTATTCTCCAAGGCTTTCTTGATTCGCTTTAAAGTGTGATTTATCTTGTTTTTTCATCAAGACTAGACTAGTTTGGTTATAAAAGGATGGTGATTATGCAAACAGTAAGTCTATTTGATGCAAAGACGCATTTATCACGAATTGTAGAAGATTTGATTAGGGGCAAAGAAGATCGTGTAATGATTGCCCGTCGGGGAAAACCGGCTGTCTATGTAACGCGGGCTGACACCACCGATGTTTCCAGAAGGATTGGTATAGCAAGTGGACGTTTTGATGTTCCGGATGATATTGACGGATCGAATAGGCAGATCGCCCTCTTATTTGGTGCTGAAGGTCAATCATGAAGTTGCTGCTTGATACCCAAATAGCGCTTTGGGCGTTAATCGGCAGCTCACGGCTTTCAGAAAAGGCTCGTGAATTGATTCTGTTACCGAAAGCCACCGTCTATTATAGTGCTGCGACTGTCTGGGAGATTGCCATCAAACATCGACTGGCTCGGGTTGATATGCCCGTTTCCGGTAAGGAGGCGGCCGGTCTTTTTGTTGAGGCAGGCTACGAGGAGTTGGCTGTTACTGCGGCGCATGCGGCAGCTACTGAAGATCTGCCATTGCATCATTCTGACCCATTTGACCGTCTTCTTGTTGCGCAGGCTCATTACGAACCCGTTCGATTACTTACGCATGACCGGCAACTGCTTGCTTATGGTGGTCCAGTGGAATTCGTATAATGTATTATGGGCATTAATTCTTCACAGCAAATCGAGTACCGAAGATTCCGACTGACGATCGCCTATGATGGGACGAGCTATTCCGGTTGGCAGGTGCAGCCGAACGGGCTGGCGGTGCAGCAGGTGATTGAGGAGTCCATCGAACGGATCGGTGGAGAGCGCGTTAAGTTACACGGCAGCGGCAGGACTGATCGTGGAGTGCATGCGGCGGGACAGGTTGCGCATGCCGATCTGCCTGCCCGTATTCCGGCACGTGGCTGGCAGCAGGCTTTGAATGCCATATTGCCTCCCGATATCAGGATCATGAAAGTGGTCATAACTAAAGATGATTTTCATGCGCGCAAGAGCGCGGTCAGTAAGGAATACCGCTATTTCATCTGGAATGCCTCAGTAATTCCGCCGCATCGCAGGCTTTATGCCCTGCATGTGCCCGATATGCTGGATGTCCATGCCATGCGTGATGCCGCACAGCGTTTGACCGGAAAACACGATTTTGCCGCATTTACCGCCAACCCCAACCGGGTGGTGGAATCCACTGTGCGCACTGTTTTCAGTCTCGATGTGCGTCAACGGGCGAGTGAAGTTGTTATGGTCGTCAAAGGTGACGGGTTTCTCTACAAAATGGTACGCAGCCTTGCCGGATATGTGATCAGGGTGGGGCAGGGGCGGCTGCCGCCGGAAAGCGCTGAAGCGATTCTTGCGTCACGTAAACGTACCGCCCGCGTCGAGACCGCTCCTCCGCATGGCCTTTTTCTCTGGCGTGTCTCGTACTGATCTGACATACTGCCCCGCATGAAATTTGAAGTATTACCATCTTTACTGGCGGCTGATTTCGGAAATCTTGAGCGTGATGCCAGGAGGGCTGAGGCAGCCGGTGCAGATCAGCTCCATCTGGATATCATGGACGGGCACTTCGTCCCTAATCTCAGCATGGGGCCGGATGTGGTAGCAATGGCGAAGCAGGTTGTCGGCATTCCGCTTAGCGTACACCTGATGTTGACCAATCCCGACAGGTATATCGAGCGTTTTGCCGAGGCCGGGGCAACAACTATTCAGATTCATCTTGAATCAGATTGTGATATTGCCGCGACGCTGCAGTCAATCCGTGAATGCGGAGTGCGTCCGGGAATGGTATTGAATCCTGATACCCCGGCCGAAAAAGCACTGCCGTTTCTTGATCAGGTTGATGAAATTTTATGTATGACGGTCTTTCCGGGATACGGCGGACAATCATTTATGCCGGAAGTGATGTCTTCTGTAAAGGTCCTGCGTAAAGCGTCTAATCAGAGCGGGCGAAACAATTTGGGTATTATGGTGGACGGCGGAATTAATGCAGAGACGGGGGCGTTGAGCGCACTTAACGGTGCCAACATGTTTGTTGCCGGCACCTATCTGTACCGCGCAGAAGACATGGCACGGGAAATCCTCAATCTGCGCAACGCCGCAGAGCAAAATTTTGTTTAAGGAGAAAATGACGGTTCATTCTCATATCCGTAATTTTTGTGTTATAGCACATATTGATCATGGTAAATCAACCTTGGCAGACCGCATGTTGGAGCTGACTCACAGCGTTGATATCCGTAAATTCCGCGACCAGATGCTGGATGACATGGATCTTGAACGTGAACGGGGAATAACGATCAAGTCGCATCCGGTTACAATGCAGGTTGATAACGATGGGGAGCATCTGGAGTTCAATCTGATTGACACGCCGGGGCATGTGGATTTCGCCTATGAGGTTTCGCGCAGTATGGCGGCGTGCGAAGGCGCACTGCTGCTGGTGGATGCCGCTCAGGGGGTCGAGGCTCAGACTGTTGCAAATTCATATCTGGCAATCGAGCGCAACCTTGTGATCATCCCGGTAATCAACAAGATTGATTTGCCCAATGCCGATATTGTTGAGGCCATGCGCCAAGTCGAAGATGTGCTGGCTATTCCGGCAGAGGAATGTCTGGCCGTGAGCGCCAAAACAGGGCAGGGGGTGCCCGAATTGATCAAGGCAATTATTGAACGTGTTCCTCCGCCTCAGAGTGCCGGAACCGACGCGCCTGCCCGTGCGTTGGTTTTTGATTCGTTTTTTGATGCATTCAGGGGCGTGGTGGCCTGCGTCAGGCTGGTTGATGGCACGATCCGGCGTGGAGAGCGTGTGAAATATATGGCCTCCGGTGCCGATACTGAAGTCAAAGAGGTAGGCATCTTTGCGCCGAAACCACGTGCAACAGATTATCTTGAAGCCGGAGATGTCGGTTACATTATCGGGACACTCAAGAATCCGGCAGATGTGAAAATCGGCGATACGATTACTGCGGTCCGTTTTCCTTCCGACAAACCTTTGCCGGGTTTCCGCGAAATCAAGCCGATGGTATTTTCGGGATTGTACCCGGTTGATACCAATGACTTTGAAAAGTTTCGGCAAAGTCTTGAAAAGCTTTCATTGAATGATGCTGCGTTCACATGGCATCCAGAGTCATGCGCGGCACTCGGGTTCGGTTTTCGCTGTGGTTTTCTTGGACTGTTGCATATGGAAATTGTGCAGGAAAGGCTGCGGCGTGAATTTGATATGGACATCATCAGTACACATCCGGCTGTTATCTATAAAGTATATATGCGTAACGGTAAAGTCATCGACATTGACAATCCGTTGGAACTGCCGGACCCGACCGTAATGGATCATGTTGAAGAGCCAATGATAAAGGCCTCAATAATCTGCCACAATGAACATATCGGTGACCTGATGAAATTGATCATGGATCGGCGGGGAGAAGTTCTGCGCACAGATTCCA
>PXDI01000142.1 GCA_003565095.1 PVC group bacterium
AAGCTGGTGCGGCGGCTGGATGAAAGTGATGAATTATACGATTTGAAAACAGATCCCGGCGAAACCCGCAACGTGGTTGATAATTTTGCGTATCGTGAGGATTTGATCAGGCTGCGGGAGCGGATGCTTACCTGGTATCAGGAAACCTGCGATGTGGTGCCGTACCAGTCGGATAAGAGAAGTTGTTAATAGCGCGGTTTTTAAAAATGTTGTCGCAATATAACAGCCATTCTCCCGTCCGCTGACCTTCCGGCTGCGCTTTGCTACGTCGCAAAGCGTAGGAGGAAGGTCAGCGAGCGGCATCAAGACAATTCTATCGTAGATTGCCGTGTTTCAGTCTTTTCAGCCGGCGGGGCTGATGGCTTCCACCGGGCACTGGTCGGCGCAGGCGCCGCAGTCAACGCAGGTGTCCGCATCGATAACATACTTCGGGTCGCCTTCGCTGATGGCTTCCACCGGGCAACTGTCCACGCAACCACCGCACATTGTGCATGCATCAGAAATTACATACGCCATTTTCTCTGCTCCTTATCTGTTAGACAACAATACCTAATTTAAAACCGCGTAGATGCTACGATACAGTGACCGCATACACAAGCAGAATCTCGCGATCCGGGGCAGCAATTCGCATTATGCCCCACGCCTCCTGCCGCCTTACGCGGCAGCCCTGAGCCGCGCCATCCATCCCCCCAACTAACGCCTAACGCCTAACGACTAACACCTGCGGCGATTCTTCGCCGCTGGGCCCGGGGATGCAAACTTGACATACAGGGGGGTGTCAATGCACAATAGCGAATTTACAAGGGTTTTGGGAAAGTAGTGCAAAGATGCAATTTGATGATTTAGAGAGTTATAGTCAACCGTCGCGACGTCCATGGCTGCTGATTGTGATTGCCATAATCGGAGGCGTAATGCTTGCGCGGCACTTCCGTGGCGACAAACCGCAGGAAGCGCCCTTGGATGGAAGCGAACCGGCGGTCGAGCAGGTGGTTGCGCCTGCCGTATCTGCCCCGGCTGCCGCACCACGTGAACCTGCTCCCGTACGACGTCCTGTCGCGGAGCCCGCCCCGCAGGCGGCCTTACCGGAGGCAAAAGTCCGGGAATTGATGAATGAAGGCGGAAAATTACAGCGCGACGACGATTTTGTGGCGGCCCGCGAATTGTACTATAAGGCGCTGGGCGGTGTGCGGGATGCCGGATTACGCCGTGAAATCGAACAGCGGCTGGGGACAATCAATGTTCTGCTGGTTACCACTCCGCGCATGATGCCCGAAAAAGTCGAGTATGTTGTGCAGCGTGGTGATTTTATCCAGCGTATTGCACGGCGTTTCGGCACGACCGTGGAACTGGTTCAGAAGAGCAACCGTATTTCCAACCCCAATTTGATAAAAGCCGGTGATGTTTTACGGGTTTTGCAGGCTGAATTCACGCTGGAAGCCAGTAAGTCGCGCAATGATCTGGTTGTCTATATGGATGGCCGTTTCTTCAAGCGCTATCTGGTTGGTACCGGAGAATTCGGGCGCACACCGACCGGCACTTTTGAAATTTATGACAAGATTGTCGAGCCTGTCTGGTGGCGTCCCGACGGGCGGGAGGTGCCGTACGGGGATCCTGAGAATATTCTGGGAACACGCTGGATGGCGATCCGTGCCACCGGTGATACGCCGGCGGTACGCGGTTACGGTATTCACGGAACCTGGGATAACAGCAGTATCGGCAGGGCGGAAAGTGCCGGATGTATCCGCATGCGTAATGAGGAAGTTGAAGAATTGTATATTCTGGTTCCCAACGGTACCAAGGTGACCATTGTTGAATAGTCCGATGGAGTTTTTTCCAGAGGAAAAGTATTTAAGCGCGGTGGCTGGCCGGCGATCACCGCGCATTTTTTTGATGAGCTTAGTCACTTGCAAAATCGGTTTTGCAAGCGCATTGATCTGATAATATAATCATTCAGGAGAGCGATGCATCCATACAGGACACATACCTGCGGAGCGCTGGGAAAGGACCAGGCTGGGGAGACCGTCAGATTGAGCGGCTGGGTATTTCGTAAACGTGACCACGGCAGTCTGCTGTTTTACGATCTGCGGGATCATTATGGCATTACCCAGGTGGTAATTCAGCCGGAAAATCCGCTGTTTGACAAATGCCAGCATTTGAAACAGGAAAGTGTTATCACCGTCACCGGACGTGTTGAACCGCGTTCACCCGAGACGGTGAACACTAAGCTGGCGACAGGGGAAATCGAGGTCATTGCAGAAGATATTGTATTTGAAAGCGTCGCCGCACAGACGCCGCTATATCTTGCCGGTGATGATGAGGGTCCCGAGGATCTGCGGTTAACCTACCGGTATCTTGATTTACGGCGCGATACCATGCAGCGTAACATTACGTTGCGTTCAGATATCATTGCTTCATTGCGCCAGCGGATGACTGGACATGGCTTTCGTGAATTCCAAACGCCGATTCTGACCTGTTCGTCACCGGAAGGGGCGCGCGATTATCTGGTGCCCAGCCGCCTGCATCCCGGTAAATTTTACGCACTGCCGCAGGCCCCGCAGTTGTTTAAACAAATTCTGATGGTGGCCGGATTTGACCGTTATTTCCAGATAGCGCCATGTTTCCGGGACGAAGATGCCCGTGCCGATCGTTCGCCGGGCGAATTCTATCAGCTTGATGTCGAAATGTCTTTTGTAACCCAGGAAGATGTCTTTGCGGTGGTGGAAGATGTCTTGCACGGGGTGTTCTGTGAGTTTGCCAACGGCAAGCGTGTGGACGAGCTGCCTTTCCGCCGCATTCCGTACAGTGAGGCGATGGTTAAATACGGCACCGATAAACCTGATTTACGCATACCGATTGAGCTCAGCGATATCAGCGAATTGTTCCGCACGTCGGATTTCAAAGCGTTCAGCGGCGCGGTGGCAAACGGCGCGGTTGTCCGGGCAATTCCGGTCAAGGCGATTGCCGGCAAACCGCGCAGTTTCTTTGACCGTCTTGTTGAATATGCCCAGAGCATTGGTGCTAAAGGGCTGGCATATCTGGTATGGAGTGACGGCGCGGTCAAAGGCCCGATCGCCAAGTTTCTGAAACCGGACGAGCTGGAAGTGATCAAGACACAGTGCGGGGTGGGGGATGGCGACGTCGTCTTTTTTATGTGCGACGCACCGGATGCCGCCAACCGCATCAGCGGGGATATCCGTGTGAAGCTCGGCCGTGATCTTGAGATTATTGAGCAGGATGTTTTCCGCTTCTGCTGGGTGGTTGATTTTCCAATGTTTGAGCGTGATGAGGAAACCGGGCAGATCCAGTTTTCCCACAATCCCTTCTCTATGCCGCAGGGGGGGCTGGAAGCGCTGGACGGGGATCCGCTGGCAGTCAAGGCGTTTCAATATGATATTGTCTGCAACGGCACCGAACTTTCCAGCGGGGCCATCCGTAATCACAGCCCGGAGATAATGCTGAAAGCTTTTGAACTTGCGGGTTACAAGCGTGAAGAAGTTGAAGAGAAGTTTTCGTTTCTGCTGAATGCCTTCCGTTACGGTGCACCGCCGCACGGCGGAATTGCCCCGGGGGTTGACCGGATTGTGATGCTGCTGGCGGATGCCACCAATATCCGTGAGGTTATCGCCTTTCCGATGAATCAGCGTGCGCAGGATCTGATGATGAATGCTCCGGGCGAAGTAAGCGAAAAGCAGTTGCGCGAGCTGCATATCCGCCTGCGCAAACCGGTTACGCCCGAGCCTGAAGCCACGTGAGCGATGTCGCATATCTGAAGGCCGGGAAGCACGAGCTCCCCGCCGTATTTCCTGAGCCCAACATTGGAGACCAATAGACCAATAGGGACAGACAACTTATTGCCCATAAATCCGGGTTTTGATGGCAAAATAACGCTTCCCGGGGTGTCACAACTGTCTTTTTGTACAAAAATGTACACAACGCCAAGGATACAGATAGTTTGTCTGTCCCTGTTACCCTTAAAGCCAATGCTGTTACCGCAACTCGCTTCACTCAAAACATGCCATAATCATGAAACAGATAAAGGCAGATTTGCGGCAAGGATGCGGGAAACAGCGCGCCGTTATTAATCATCAAAGACTTGCCCCCTCCGCCCCTGAGATAAGGTCGAAAAGCGAGATGTGACCCTTCAGCCTTCAGCCTCTGCGACAATAGCGACGCTTTGTTCTGCTTATCTCGCATCATGCGGATCAGCAGGGACGTTAGGAACTCTTGACATAATGTCTTCGAAGTCCTTGCGCGAACCCTTGGCCGCACGTTTTACAAGGTAGCTTTCCGTCATGAGTGCAGAGATCTTCTCGGCGACAGCCGTGGAGATCAACTGATTAACAGAAACGTGCTCGTTGCGCGCGAGGGTACGCGCCGTCTCGTGGAGCGAATCTGGCAGTCTTAGGCTAAGTGTGCTCATTTCTCTTTCCCTTTCTTTCTCAAAAAATCACCGGGGGTGATAGCGATGATGCCGAATTTTCCAATGCCTTTGAAGTCTTGTATATTGAATGTGATAATATACTCACATTGTCCGCTGACAGCTGCCTCTAGAACCATGTCGTCATTCGTGTCCCTCAGGAAAGGCCGCCACAAGAAGTGTACCTTGCGGCAGTCACTGACTGAGCAGAAATAATTCAAATACTTGCCGATGTCGCTGGTGCTAAACGGCACTTCTGTCCTTGGTTCACATAGTGATTTTTCATACTCAACAACCAATGGCACGGTCACAACGGGACGGAACAATCCACCGTCGAGAAACGACAATAGTCGGTAGGACATGCCCTGCTTAGAGCGTAGGCCCGAAACCAAGACATTGGTATCAATCACAATTCTGGTCAATTTCATGGTGATACCGTATACGGTATGCTTGAGATTGTCAACTCTTCAAGCAGAACAAGTTATAGAGCGTTTTCTGTTGTTCTTAAAGTGTTTTGAACCGCCCATTTCATCACTCTAACCGGTATACGGTTAGAAAGCGTGTTTTTCCGCGGATTGTAAAGCAAATAAACTGGTGCCTGTGTCGTTTTCCCGGACTGCGGACAAAGCTTTACTCATTATTAAAGGCCAGACCCGTCTGTTTCGCGGTTGATTTGTAGCCCTCCATGCGTCTTGTTCGGCCTTTGTCATATCTGTTCAAACTGCCAAAAGGATCCCGGTGGAAGCACTTGGATGCCGCCGACCGCATCCAGTTCCAGCAGATCCTTGTCGCCCGTAATGATGCAGGCGCATTGACCAGCCATTGCTGTGGTGATGATGTTGTCATCATCAGGATCTCGGCAAATGGGCGAAGCGAGAGGTGTGGTCGGCACAATCTTACATCGAGACTTCAGCAGCCGCACC
>PXDI01000030.1 GCA_003565095.1 PVC group bacterium
ACAACATAAAAAATAAAACTGTTTGTTTCATAATACGAGCCTTCGATCTGGATTTTGAATTGCAAATAGCAATACGCATGCCATTTATTTATGTTGTTCATTATAAACACTTTCAAACAAATGAACAGGCTGGCTAATTCATGTTCGTGCGCTCATGCTGCGCCCGCCATGCGCTTATTTGTCGTAGAAAGCCAGCCGATTCGGTTTGATCGGCGAGCATTTCGGTTTTATCAATGGGTATGGGCTGGAGTTCTTTCTGCACGCGTGTCACTGATCCGCGGCCCGGGGCGGTATCCCCGGCGACGCTGATGGATGGACCTGCCGAGAATATCCGCGACGGAAAACGGGGACAGACAAGAATGGCGCTAGCTTAAGCTCATGTCTTGCCTTGGTAACGCTCGCTGACCTTCCTCCTACGCCAAGCCTCCGGCGGACAAGTGGTCGGCGAGCGGAAAAATCGAGAGAAAGAAAACAACAAAGCGCAAACATAAAAGAGCCCACATCGAGCAAGTATTGATGAAAACTGCTTGATTTGCTCAATCCGGGCTCAAGTTTGTTCTTTTCAGGATCTTTCTGTATCCGATTTTTCCGTCCGCGACCAAGGTCAGCGGACGGGAGAGAGACGGGCTAGACAAAAACTATGACATGACTTGCTGAGCCCTGAGTAGCCGCCAAACGTGCTGAAACTTAGCGCCATTCTGGACAACTTATTGCGGGGAAAACCAACACCAAACCTAGTCATTTTAACATTAATGGGTGGCTAATTCCGGCATATTACAATCTTGTCACACCATATGTTGTCTGTCCCCAATCTCGGTCCCCAATCCCGGTTTGGCCGTAATCTTGTCACAATGTAATTGTTCTATAATTGGCAATTATTATGGTGACAGATGTGTTGTTATGTGACAGTCTTTTCCCGATGAAAAGATCTGTCTCCAAGTTGGCCCCTTTCGAAGCGCGGATCAAAACACTGCGCAAGCAGGGATTCCCGTTGCGCAAGATCGCGGCAATCCTTAATGATCAGCACGGATTGAACGTTTCATATAATGCTGTCTTTTCATTCTTGAAGACACGTGAGAAATCGCTCTATCCGCCGGCATTTTTCTTCGATGGGCTTCCAAATGATATCCGGGATGCGTTAATCAAGCGGATCACGGCGCTCTGGACATATGATTCCACCGCTATTGAAGGTAATACGCTGACGCTGGGTGAGACTATCAAGGTGCTGGAGCTGGGATTGACGATCAGCGGGAAGCCGCTTAAGGACCACGAGGAAGTATACGGTCACGCTAAGGCTGTAGAATTGATTTACGATCTGATAAAAATGAATAAGATCACCTGTGCAAATCTGTTTGATTTGCACAGGTGTGTTATGCAAAAGAGTGCGATCGACGCTTTGCGTCCAGTCGGGGGCTGGAAAAAGGAATATAACGGCACCACCGGCGTTCGTGCCGGCAAGCCGGTTTATATAGAGTATGCATCCCCGGCCGATACCCCCGTGCTCATGACACGTTGGCTGAAAGAATTCAATCGCAAGCTTGATTCGGCGGAGTCACCGGCAAAAGCGATTAATGTCTATGCCTGGGTGCACTTGAGTTTTGTCAGGATACATCCGTTTTTTGATGGTAACGGGCGGCTGGCCCGGCTGCTGGCCAATCTGCCGCTGCTAAGATGCGCTCATCCTCCGCTGCTGATCTCATTCGCGCGGCGTGCTGAATATATCGATTGCCTCTGGGAATACGAGAATGGCGTGGGCGTGATAAAGCGCGATGACCGCCTTTTGCCGCCGCATCAGGCGATAAATAAATTCAAAGCCGTGCTACGCGAAGAATGGCGGGAATCACAGGCAATTGTGATACAGGCCCGTGAACAGGCTGCCGCCCGCGGATTGAACTAGCCTTCGCGCAGCGCTTGCTGCGGCGCCGGCGGATGCGGACGATTTCGGCCGTTTTTATCGCGGGGCGTCCGGCAGGCTTGAAGCGCTGGACCGACTCCGAACACATGGCGGCCGTTCTGGCTCTGGCTAACCATCGACACCGCTTGCGGCGTAAGGGCAGGCGGCCAGGCAGGGTTCGAACACTGCTGGACGGATGTTCTTGATCGGATCGAGTTGCGGCAGGGCGGCGGCGAGTTTTTCCGCTGTCACCGTGCCTTGCGGATCAATGTCGGTTTGCGATCCAAGGTACTTGAATCCGCTGTCGCCCATCAATGCGTGGGGGAAATGGGGACGTTCTAGATAATCCATTGTTCATGAATATATTACACACTAATTGACACGCTTTGAATACGGGTGACCACGCTTAACCCGATGCCGTCCACGCTCCATTTTCAAGGTTTCGGCAAACGCCCTGCTTCCAATAAACCGCTCACCTTCTGCCTGCCGAATCACGGCCTCGTCGGACTCTCCGGATAGCAAGGCTTGCGCATCGGCACGGCGATCAGCCTCCTCGAAAGCCCCGAGATAAGGAGTCTCGTCCGTCAGACCATCCTCGACGCCATCGACATAACAGGTGGCACTGGACCAGTGGCAATCCCAAGCATTATCAGCCAATCCCGCACGAACCGGATTGCGCTCAATATAGCGACCGCAACTGGCCAGATAACTACCGATTTCCACCGGTCGATTCTTGAACCGTCCCTGCCAGAACACCCCGCTCCCATGGTGCCGGGCATGATGATATTGCGCGAACGCTTGCTGTAGACCGCCGGCTAAACCGCGTAGATTCTCATGCACCACCTCCATCAGTATATGATAATGGTTGTCCATCCAGCACCAATAGTAGATTCGCGCTCCGCAGACTGCCTTGTAGTCCGCAACCGTCTGTGTGAAATAACGACGATCCTCATCGTCTTGGAATATTCGCTGACGATTCACACCCCGATTCATCACGTGATAACAAAGCGCACGCTGAAAGATTCTGGCTGATCTAGGCATGCAATCATCCTAAAACAACGCCAAATCTGTGTCAATAAACATGTAAGAACCTATACAATAATCATTTACCTATAACGTCACCTTATCCCTATTTGCTCTTTTTGCTGCTGCCTGAGCTGTTTCTTTTCTTGACGCTTTAGTCTTTTCTGCGCACGAGTCTGTTACTGCTCTCTCGTACAGGATTGCTCACACTGCTGCTCCTGGCTCCGGATCTTGCCTTCGGCCATAGTGCTGTCTGACGTTGCCAATATGACTCCCGCGCCTATAGCCCGAGCCGCCAAGGTCTTTGCATTCATCGCTGTTACCCTCCTGCTGTGCCGTTACTCAATTAGCCCCACCCGGAGCTTCTGGTCAATAGACGCACAAGATCGTCAGATATTGTAAAAAGTTCATTAAACTGCTGGCACAAATGCTGCTGTACTGACAGCCTATGGACATGGCCAACAGAATCAAACGTCGGGCGGTCGTTGCTACGGCCGCGTTGCTTGTGTTGCGCCTATGCCCCGCTGCGGGCGTTGAACACCAGCCGGACAGACTGCATACACAAACACACAGTTTTGAGCAGCGGCTGGCGGGCATTTTCGGCCGCCTGCTGGAACGCCATGGCACCGCGGGCTACGAGGTCGCACTAACGGTTGAAGGTGGATTGCGTTTCCACTCGACATACGCCGATCTCTATCCTTCAGGCATCCGCTATGAAGATATGATCGTGCGACTGAAGCTTGCCGACGGCAAAGTTCAGGCTTCAGCATTGGAGGCGCCCTTGCAGCGCCTGGCGCAACGACTGCAGGTACAAAGTGTCGGCACTTCAGGCATACAGTCCGGCGCGGATGGCCGCATCCGCGGAACGCTAGAAACCGTGATGGCGCGCCAACAGTTTCAGGGCGAAATGGGTCAGGGCGAAAACATGCGTTCGATGATGAGAGCCGGACGCCAACCCGTGGTGAACTGGTCGATCGGCGGACGTGAACGCATTAACCCCTATCAACAGAATTTAATAATCGAAGCCGTTCCGTTGACGGACGCGCTGTTGCTTGATCTGCGGCTTGAAGAATTCGCCGGACAGACGCGCGATGACGGGAGCGAGACGGATGAAGAAGCCGTTGATGATATCGAGCGCAAGCCGGGCAACGTTGATGATCCTTCGCCGGAGCCGGGTGACAAATTGAGTTTGCGTGAGGCTCATGAACGGATTGCACATTCGCGCGCACCATTAAACCTGACCGTGTTGCGCGCGCCCGGTCAGCGCGACGAAACAGATGCGATTGCGCCAACGTGGAACTCGGCTTTGCATACGGTGGATGCATCAGGGCTGGACATATCCGCCGAGCGTATCCGCGGACGGCTGGTTGTGACGCTGAACGCCGATCCATGGGTGCCTAAACCGCCGGAGCCGCGCATGATCACGGTGCAGCTTGATGCAGCGGTGAATGCAGGACGCTTTGAAACGATCTACCGCGCCGAAGGCGCCCAGGGCGACTACGAAGGGCGCGCCACGGGCGGACTATGGGTTCCGCTGGCGGGCGCTTATTCAACCGCTGGCGGCGATGGCGAATGGCAGGGACTGATATCCGGCCGCATGCGTCCGTTGCTCCAGGCGGCAGAATTGAAGCGCTTGCTCGAAAACGGCACCTCCGGAACGGAAAGCATACAGGACACCTTCAGGAGCATCGGGCGGCTGCTGCTCGCGGCGCTCGATCCGGCGTCGGCACCGGATGCTCCGCGCTTGGCCCAGCGTCCGCTTGAGAAAGTGCAACTGATCACGGATGCAGCGGAGCACCGTTATTTTAATGCTCTGGTTGATTTTGCGGCTACGGCGGTCGATGCCGTTGACGAAGCGGCGGCGGAGGGTAATCTTGAGCCGGACGACAAGACGTTCGGACCTTTCTCGACCCCGGTGGCCCCCATGCCGGAGGAGGAAGGTGCGGCGCGGCTGCCTAACGGTGCCGATGCCGCAAGCCGGCAGTGGTATATGATCACAGCCTGGCAGACGTTAGGACCGTTCACCGGTCGCGGCGGGATGTCCGCATCGCGGCTTGGTCTGCCGACGGTTGCGCCGCCTTCGGCTGATGCAACGTATCTTGACACACGGCTGAATCTGGGTGTTGATGCAGAGACCGCACTGACTTGGCTGACGCAACAGGCTGACCCGGAAATCCGGTTGACTGCCGAACAGTGGAATCCGCTGTGGGTGACGGATGCCGGGCTGAGCGGTTACGGCACCTATGAACGCAACCTCGCCATCCGGGCGGTCGAAAGCAGTGGCCGCTCATATTCATGGTATGCGCATACCACGCTTGAAAGTCCGGACGCGCGGACTGTCTGGCTGAGTGTCGAGGCGGTTGACTTCGGTCAGCTCTGGGTCAACGGTAGGTGCGTAT
>PXDI01000353.1 GCA_003565095.1 PVC group bacterium
CCTTGATGTATACCGTCAACTCCTTCACATCCCTTACAGCCATTGTTCTTCTCCCTAACGCCTAACGCCTTCTCCCTAACGCCTTCTCCCTAACGCCTAACGCCTAACGCCTAATCCCTCCGTTGCCCTACCCATAGCTCAAAATTACGCCAATCTCGTTTTCATACTTTTCATAAAACTTTTGACAGTACCCTTTTCCCTTGGAATGAAGCACAATATATGAAAACGCCCCGCAGTATGCAAGTGGGGAGTTGCCTCATCCCAGCGCGGCTTCAACGGCCTTGCGCCATTCGGCAAAGCGCTGCTCACGCCAGGCATCGTCCTGTTCCGTTTTGAAAACCCGCGGCAATGCCGCATCCACCGGCAATGCATCCGGAGATGACCAGAAACCTTCCGCCAGTCCCGCCAGCCAGGCCGCGCCTTGCGCAGTGGTCTCCACATTGGCCGGACGCAGCACCTCGCGCCCGAGCAAATCCGCCTGCATCTGCATCAACAGGTCATTGGCAGAAGCCCCGCCGTCCACCCGCAAACTGCGCAGCATGCCAGCATCCGCCTCCATCGCCTTGATTAAATCGGCGGACTGAAATGCTATCGCCTCCAACGCGGCACGCACAATGTGCGCACGCCGTGTACCACGCGACAAACCGCAGATTATGCCGCGCGCATCCGGCGCCCAATAGGGCGCACCCAGACCGGAAAATGCCGGAACAATATATACCCCGTGCGCATCCTCAACCGCACCCCCCACCTGCGCGCTTTCAGCCGCCGTGGCAATCAGCCCCAGTTCATCACGCAACCACTGAATCAAAGCCCCGGCGGTGAAAACACTGCCCTCCAGCGCATAGCATGTTTCCCCGCCAACACGCCATGCCACCGTGGTAAGCAAACGGTTTTGCGATTGCACCCGCTGCGTGCCGGTATTCATCAACAGAAAACAGCCCGTGCCGTAAGTGTTTTTTACATCCCCCGGATTGCGGCAGCCCTGACCGAACAAGGCCGACTGTTGATCCCCGGCCATGCCGGACAGCGGAACCGGGACTCCGTCGATCAAAATCTCGCCTAATGTTTCGCTGCATGAAACCACCCGCGGCAGTACCGCACGCGGAACATTCAAAACATCCAGCAGATAATCATCCCACTGCATGGTTTCAATATTAAACAGCATTGTGCGCGAAGCATTGGAAACATCGGTTACATGCGCACGGCGTTCGGTCAGATTCCACGCCAGCCAGGTGTCAATCGTGCCAGCCAGCAGCTCCCCGGCTTCCGCGCGCTTGCGCGCCCCCGCAACATTGTCCAGCAGCCATTCCAGCTTTGTTCCGGAAAAATACGCGTCAATAACCAGACCGGTGCGCCGCGTAATTTCGTCGGCATGGTTTGACTGCGCCAACTCCGTGCAACGCTGCGCCGTACGCCGGCATTGCCACACGATCGCGTTATGCACCGGTCGCCCGGTCGCACGCTCCCACAGCACAACAGTTTCACGCTGATTGGTAATGCCAACCGCCGCCAGCTCATCCGCACGCACCCCGCTGCCACTCAAAACTTCGCGCATAACCGCACGCTGCGTATCCAGAATCTCAAGCGCATCATGTTCAACCCAGCCCGAGCGCGGAAATACCTGCCGGAATTCACGCTGTGCCATTCCGGCAATCGCACCGTCATGCGTAAACAGCAATGCCCGTGAACTGGTCGTCCCCTGATCCAGCGCCATCACGTATTTCTTGTTACTCATAAACCCTCCCGCAGCTTCAGCACCATTCCGCATCCCCGCTCGACGGCCTTGTGCCGACCAAGGTCAGCAAGCACCCGCACCCCCGCTCGACGGCCTTGTGCCGTCGAGCGGAAGGATTCAAAAACAAACACTGCCAAACCGCAAATCAAGAGCCCGAAAGGAGCAAGAAAAAGCATCTTGCACTCTAATTGCTCAAAAAAAAGGGCTCTTTTATATATGCCGATAAACACAATTATCTTGCGCGCCGACCAAGGTCACCGAGCGCACGCAGCTCCCCGGCAGTAATCTCACGAAAACCTCCGGGCTTCAGCCCCTTTACCGTCAAGCTGCCAATCCTGACCCGCACCAGACGGTGCACCCGCAATCCGGCCCTGTCGCACAGCCGCCGCACCTGCCGGTTACGCCCCTCGCACAATATCAGCCGCAACTCATACCGGCCGGACACCTTATCGCTCCCGGTTTGCACCACTTCAGCCGGCCGGGTCTCGTAGCCGTCTTCCTCCCGCAAAGGCTTCCGCAATAATTCCAACTCGCGCCCGCCAAACCTGCCGGAGACAACCACACGGTATTCTTTTTCATGCTCATAGCGCGGATGCGCCAGACGCTGCGCCAAGTCACCGTCATTGGTGATGACCATCAGCCCCTCACTGTTTTTGTCAAGCCGCCCCACATACAGCAACCGCCCGGCATCCACCGGCAGCAGCTCATAGATGCTGCGGCCTTCAGCAGCCGATGTACTGCAAACATACCCCCGCGGCTTATTGAAAAGTAATGTTACAATAGAAGGTTTAACCGCATCGAGCGGTTTACCGTTAACCTCTATCAGGTCACGCCCGGGCAATACACGCTCACCCGGGACCGTCATCACCTTGCCGTTCACCTTCACGCGCCCCGCCTTGATCAACTCTGCCGCCACCCGCCGCGCACATACCCCGCGCTCAGATAAATATTTCTGTAAACGAATGTCACCTGTTTCGGCGTGCGCCGGAAGTTTTTTTGCTTGTAGTGCTGTCATCGTTTAAATGTGCGCTAATCCCGACCGAAAGGCAATTTTTTCTTCCATCGTGATGGTAGACATAACGCAGATTTTATCTGCAACCTAGGAGATATGCGTGTACGAGAAAGTGTAAAAGCAACTACGGAACAACCCTGGGCGCATCTGTGAGTTAGTGTATATGTAGTTCTCAAAAGTTTTGTCGTGATAGGGGCGCTCTTATCGCGTCCGCTGACCTTGGTCGGCGGACGGAAAAATTCAAATAAAGAAAAACCTTAACAGAACAAATAGAGCCCAAGTATGAGCAATCTTCGGGCAAAGCACTCTTTTTGCTCAATACGGGCGCTTGTTTATTGGTTTCCGTCCCTTTGGTTGAATTGTTCCGCTCGCCGAGCAAGCTCGTCGAGCGGGTGGCCCCATATTATTGAGAACTGCTCTAAAACATGCACCAACTCGCAGATGCGCCCGGATGATTCCTTTTTCAAAAACCGTCCTTGCACCGGGCCCTCCCGCACGCTATGCTGACTATATGACGAAAAGAGTGCCATATAGTTTGATTATTATTTTACTGGCTGGGCTTGCATTTACCACAATCAGCGGCCACGCTGGCAACGAACCAACCGAACAGCCCGACCCCAACAGGATGGCGCGTATGAATATGGTGGATACACAAATCGAAAACCGCGGCGTCAAAGATCCCCTTGTCCTGCAAGCCATGCGCGCGGTTGAACGACACCTCTTCATCCCCGCACCGCTCGACCGCAATGCCTATGACGACCGCCCTCTGCCGATCGGTCACGGACAAACAATATCTCAACCTTATATCGTGGCCCTGATGACCGAACTGGTGGAACCCAAACCGGATTTCAAAGTGCTCGAAATCGGTGCTGGCTCCGGCTATCAGGCCGCCGTGCTGGCGGAGATTGTCGACCATGTCTACACCGTCGAAATCGTCCCGGCACTCGCCGAATGGGCCGATCAACGCCTCACCAAAGCCGGCTATACCAATGTCTCGGTCAAACATGCCGATGGCTATTATGGATGGGAGGAACATGCTCCTTTCGATGCGATTGTTGTAACCGCGGCCGCCCCGCATATCCCGCCACCACTGATCGAACAACTCAAGGACGGCGGCAAAATGATCATTCCCGTTGGTTCACGCTTCAGAGTACAGCAGTTGGTGCTGGTTGAAAAACGGCAGGAACGGATCACCTCCCGTAATATCATCCCGGTACGCTTTGTTCCTTTCACCCGCGCTGAAGAGCATAAAGAGTAACCAAACGCATGTCAGCCGTATCAATTGCCCTGGCATCGGTCTTATTGCTGACATTACAGATTGTGCTGATGCAGGCGCTGGGCTATGCACAGGGACACCATCTGGCCTATGCAGTCATCTCCATTGCTCTGCTCGGCTTCGGTGCCGGCGGAGCGGTGCTGACTCTCTGGCGCAAACAAAAACCCGGAGCACTGGCCGGAATATATGTGCCCGGAATGCTGTTGTGCGCCCTTTCTACCGCCCTGCTGCCCTTTCCGGCCAGTCCGCTGCTTGCCGGACTCGAGGTTGACCTGTTACACACCGATCGCGCACAATGGTTCCTGCTGGCAGGACTCGGCGCGGTTATGTTTCTGCCTTTCTTTTTCGGAGCTATGGCCATTTCCGCGGCTTTTACCGTCCGGGCTGAATCCATCGGAGTGCTCTATGCCGCCAATCTGGCCGGCTCCGCGATTGGTGCCGCCGCCGCACTGGCAATGCTGCGCATCGCATTGCCCGAGCAGATTATATCCATGCTGGCATTTGTCGCGCTGGCCGCCGCCCTGCCGGCAGATAAACACCGCCGCCTGCTTGCCTTTATAACCCTCATAGTCGTGTTGGCGGCGCTGTTTGCACCAACACTGCCCAGATCACCCTATAAACCGCTCAGTCAGGCTCTGCTTTTGCCGCACATTGAACGCACCGGCCCGCTGCCGCACCCGCTGGGCCGCGTCGATGTTGTATCCTCACCCGCATTGCGCTACGCCCCAGATCTGAGCCTGCAGTATACCGGACCGGTTCCGGCACCACCGCATGTGTATATCGATGGAGAAACAAGCGCCCAATTGATCCCGCAAGCTGATCCCGCCGCCCTGATTATCGGCCAGACCCCGCGCGGTATGCCTTTTGCCGTGAGCAAACCGCAAACAGTTCTGCTGCTACAACCCGGCGGCACCCCGTACATAAACCTGGCCCTGTCATATGACGCAACAATAACAGCAGTTGAACCCCATCCGCATATATTCAAAATGCTTTCGGAAATAATCCACACCCCCGAGGTCACCGTCTTACGCAGTGATGCGCGCCTTTTTCTGTCGCGCAGCACTCTTCCGCCGCAGCAACTGATTGTGTTTCCCGAACGTGGTATGTTCGGCGGTCCCACCGGCCTGCAAACACTGGGTGAAGATAACCTGCTGACCGTCGAAGCTGTCCGTAAAGCGATTGCCCTGCTGGCTCCGCAGGGAAAACTGGCCTTTACTGTCTGGCTGGATGCACCGTTGCGGCATGCTCCACGCATTGTTGACATTGCGGCGGCCGCCCTGCGCGAAGAAGGCGTTTCCAATGTAACAAAACACGTTGCCGCGGTCCGCGGCTGGGGTTCAATGTCGTTGCTGGTATCCCCCGCCCCGCTGCCGGAAAACGATATCGCCGCCATAGCACATTTTGCGGATCAAAAAGGCTTTGACATGCTCTGGCCGCCGAATGACACCGAACGTTTTCACGGATATGCAGATGATGAGCTTGACTCAATACTGGCAGAACTGCTGGGAAACAACCCTGAACGCTTTTTGACGGAATACCGCTTTGATGTCAGAGCCACAGTCGATGACCGGCCGTTCTTTAATTAGTTTCTAAGACTGAATGACCGCGGGGCTGATCTTGATCTGCTGAGTGTGAGTGAACGCGGCCTGGTCTATGTTAAAGCCTTGCTGCTGATTCTGGGAATCGCGGTTGTACTGCTGGTATTTGCGCCGCTACTGCCCTTGCGCACTTCTGCAAAGGGCGCCCCTTTTGTCTTGCTCTTCTTTTCCGGCATCGGCACCGGCTTCATGCTTTTTGAAATAGCCTTGATCCAGCGCATGAGCCTGCTGTGGGGGCACCCGGTTATCAGCGCCGCCGCTGTGATTACCGCGCTGCTGTGCGGAATGGGCGCAGGCAGCCTGATCAGCCGCCGCGCATCCCCTACTCCACGCAGACTTGCCGCCATAACCGCAGGAATTGCCGGCATGCATCTGCTGCTGCCGTTTGTTTTCAGCTTCGCGGTGGAATCTTTGCTGCCCGCTGCGGCAATCACACGCTATGCAGTCGGCATGCTGCTGCCGGCAATTTGCGCGATTCCTATGGGCATGCCTTTTCCTCTGGCAGTAAGATTGCTGGCGAAATCAAGACGACGGCAGATTCCGTGGGCCTGCGGCATAGACGGCGCAACCGCGGTCATTACCGCACCGGCGGCAGCGCTGATCGCATTTCAATCCGGCTTTACCAGCCTCTCCTATCTGGCCGCGGCAACTTATCTGATCGCCGCCATCGGAGCCCTGACCGCCGCCCATCAGTCCGGCAAAAACAGCAACTAAGCAGTTCGATAATGAGTACCAGAGATTTCAGCTTTTAAGCCCGGCAGCACTCAATAGCTCAACTGTTATTACCCGATTCTCAGCAGACACGGCAAGTTTGCCGGCCAGTTTGCTCAACTCAGCAACATTCCCCGGCCAGGCGTAATCAAACAACATCTGCTGCGCTTCATTCTGCACTTCCCATTGCGCCGCATCAACTCCCGCCGCAATACTCAAGAAATGCCGCAATAAAGGCATGATATCCGCGGTGCGCTCACGTAAAGGCTTTATCTCTATGTAATCTGACTCAATCATGATGGCGAGCAGCTCGTCAATCATGCTGCCTTCTTCTCGCACACGATGAAGCATCCCGTCCGTGGTTCCGATTAAACGACTGGACAACTCAACAGGCTCGCTGCCTTTCACCCGCTTAAATGATTTTCGGGAAATGGCCGCAGCCAGTTTTGCCTGTATTGTTCTCGGCATCCACGAAATCTCTTCAAGCATTACAGTCCCACCGCCGGCCTGTTCAAAAACACCGGCACGCCCCTTGGGCTCCCCGCGAAACGCCCCCTTCACAAAACCGAACAATTCAAGGTCAAGCAACGGTTCCGGCAATACCGCGCAATTGCGCGCAATGAACAGCCCATTGTCAGGTCCGCCTAGTGCATGCACCAGCCCGGCCGCCACCTTTTTCCCAGTCCCGTGCTCACCGCAAATCAACAACGGCGTGGACTGTAATGCGGCGTGGGCAATCTGCTGTCGCAGCATTTGTGTCGCATCACTCTCTCCAATCAAGTCTTCAATAGTGCCGTGAACGCTCTGCGCCGGTTCTGCGCCGCGCTGCTCCAAACCCGGCAAGGCGCTATGCTCAAGCGCCCGTTTTACCATCAGCAGCAACTCCGGCAGATTGAACGGCTTCATCATAAAACCAAAAGCACCCAGTTGCATGGCCTTCTCCGCACTTTCCCGCGAACCGTAAGCCGTCAACATTATTACCGGCATGGAAGGATTCTCTTCACGCGCACGTTCAAGCAGTTGAATGCCGTCGATCGGCGACATCCGGATGTCGGATATCATTAAGTCATATTTCTCAACCGCGACGCGCTCCCACGCCTTCTCACAGTCTACTTCGCACACAACCTCAAACTGGTTGGCGCGGAAAAAATTGCCCAGTACAGCCAAGATGCTCTGTTCATCATCAATTAAAAGTATCTTTTTCATTGTCGCTCAAACCCTTCCTGCAGATTTCATGGCGCGAATTTTCTGCGCAACGGTCTGGGATGGCAGTTCAATCCGCTTATGTGTGTCAACATCCGCTTTTCCCATGCTGCGAAGCTGTTGGTGCAGCCGGCGGTTCTCCTGACGCATGAATGCCAACTGTCTGCACGCCAGCTCACGTTCACGCCGGTCACGCTCCATTGCGGTGATAACCGTGATAACTTCCGCTGTCAATATCTTATCGGCTGCCAGACTCATTTGCGTATGCCGGTTGGTCATCTTTGCATCCCTGTCAGCCACCTCGTCATTAATCAATTCATTTACCGCCAGCAGATGCAATGGACCGTAAATGCTTGCGTCCCGCAGTTGCACCAGCCAATCCATATGCATTTCAGGAATCTCAAATGCTTTTTGCCATTTCTGCCGGTCGGATGTGACCTCGTGCTCAGGCCCCACCCGCAACTGCGCCGCCCATTCCACCAGATCGCGGAACTCCACCGGACCGTAAACAGCACCATCCTCACCACGCAAATACCATTTATCTTCAAAAACTTTCTCAACAACTTCATCCGCTGCAGCATCCGCTTTCGGCGGCTCCGGCGGTTTTGCTGCCAATTTCTGCTCAAATTCCAGCAGCCGCGCCTGCGATTCCCGCATAAGCGCTTCCGTGCGGGCACGCTCTTTCTCCAGCGCTTCCTTCAACGCCTTGTTTTCCGCCTGCTGCCGGCGCAATCCGTGCCGCGTCTTGCGCTCCCGCTCAAGCACCTGCTTGTATTTATCAAGAGTGGCCTGCGCTTTCTTCAAGCCTGAACGGCTATCCCGCAGTTGTGTTGACAGGTCTTTTGAAGCTTCTGCAAGTTTTTGCGCCCGCGCCCGGGATTGCTCTAATGCCTTGACCTTGCGATCCATCTGTTTCTCATGTGCCCGTAACTGCAACTGCGACTGCTGGAGCTTTTCTCTTAATCCGCTCTGCGATTCTGTTGCCCGTTTAATCCGCTGCTCAAGTTTCCGGGAAATCGTTTTGATATCACGGTCTTTCTGCTTCAACTGCTTGTCCAGCTCCGCCGCCGCGATATTTTGTGCCGCCAGTTGCTCTTCTAGACGCGCCTTCCCGGCCAATAAGTTGTCTGTCCCTGCCGAAACCTGCTCAAGCTGAGTGGTCTTCTCCACCAGTTCAGCCTCCCGCTCCGCCAACTGCTCTTCCAACTGCGCCTTTTCGGCGGATAAGTTGTCTGTCCCCGACGCCGCAGCATTCTTTTCGGCTGCCAGCCGCTCAATTTCCGCCTGCTTCCCGGCCAATTCTTGCTCAAGTGCAGAGGAATGCTCCCCTGCCGCAGCCTGCGCAGACGCCAGTTCGCCTTGAACCGCCGCCAACTCACCGTCAAGTATTTCAATACGGCTGCGCGCTTTCTCAAGTTCTTCAGCAAGACCGTTACGGCTATCTTCAAGCTCACCGGCAGATGCCCGCAAGGCCGTAAGCTCATCCTCCAGCCGGGCCTTTTCACTGGCCAAGTTGTCTGTCCCCGATTGCAATTGCTCAAGTGCTTGCGTCTTTTCTGTCAGTTCATCAGCCAGACTGACAAGTTCTTTCTCACGGACAGTGGCTTCTTTCTGCAAGGATTCCGTCACCGCGACCGATTCTGACAGCTTTTGTGATTGCTCATCCATTGCTGCCCGTAAATCACAATGATTCTTCTCAAGACGCGTCTTTGCCGCGGATAATTCGTCTGTCCCTGCCGAAACCTGCTCAAGCTGCTTGATCTTCTCCGCCAGTTCAGCCTCCTGCTCCGCCAACAGCTCTTCCAATTGCGCCTTTTCGGCCAATAAGTTGTCTGTCCCCGACGCAATCGCTTTCTTTTCGGCGGCCAGCCGCTCAATTTCCGCCTGCTTCCCGGCCAGTTCTTGCTCAAGCGCAGTGGTTTTATCGGATGCCGCAGCCTGCGCCGACTCCAGCTCCGCCTGCAAGCGCTTCAACTGCTCTTCCTGACCGGCAACTGCCGCGCAATGCTCTTCGACCTCCCGCTCCATGCGCTGTTCAATCTCACGGATACGCTCAGCGGCCTGTTCAGCGGCAGACATTGCCGCAGCTTGCTGTCCGTCAAGTTCAGCCGCCAGACCGGCCGCGCGCTCTTCCGCCCCGGTCTTTGCGCTCTCCAATCCCGCAAGCTCGTCACGCAGACCCGACAGCGTTTTCTCCAGCGCCGCTTTTTCAGCAGATATGTTGTCTGTCCCTGCACGCAGTTGCTCAAGCTGAGCTGTCTTGTCCACCAATTCAGCTTTCTGCTCCGCCAACTGCTGTTCCAATTGCGCTTTTTCGGCCGATAAGTTGTCTGTCCCCGAAGAAACCGCCTGCAAACGCTCCTCAAACTCCGCCACCACAGCATCTTTCGACGCCATTTGCTCTTCTAAACGCGTCTTCTCGGCCAACAGGTTGTCTGTCCCCGACTCCAAACCAGCCTTTTCGGCGGTCAAACGCTCAATTTCGGCCTGCTTTCCGGCCAGTTCCCGCTCTAATGCAGATGTTTGCTCCGACCCAGCAGCCTGCGCTGACTCCAGTTCTTCACGAAGCTGTGAGACCCGCCCCTCAAGCTCAGCGACAACCGCGCCACGCTCATCCGATGCTGCTTCAATCCGCTGCTCCAAGTCACGGATGCGCTCACCCTTTAGCCGCTCCGCTTCCAGTGCTTCGCTTCTGAGTTTTTCCAACTGTCCAGCCAGCACTGTCCGCATTTCCTCCAGTTCGGTCTCCACACGGATTTTTTCAGTCAATAACCGGCTGGCTTCTGACTCAATCTGCTCCAGCTTAAGATCCTTTTCAACCTGCTGTCCCTTTTGCTCAGCAAGCTGCTTCTCAAGAAACGCGTTTTCGACAAGCAATTTGTCGGCTCCCGCCGCAGCGGCCGCCATCTGGGTCTTCAACTCATCAAGCAGCCCGGCAAGTTCTCCGGCACGCTCTTCGGCCACCCGCTTTTCCGTCTCTAACGCTTCCAGCCGCTGCGTCGCTTCCTGCTCATGCCGCTTGTCAGCTCCCGTAAATGACTGAAGCTGCTTTTCCTTCTCGGCAAGCGCCAGCCGCGTTGCATTCAGATCATCCACCAACAGCTCTCTTTTCACTTCCAGCTCCGCAAGCCGCATCTCCGCCTTGCGCAACTGGTTCTGCATTTGCTCTTCCTGTGCAATATTCTTCTTTTGGTGTTTGTGGGAAGATTGCTGCTGCTGCTCAAAACCGGTGCGCTGTTCTTCCAGCTTCTCTTTTAATATATCGATTTCTTCGGTGGCGTACTCTTTGTCTGATTTCAAACGCGCGATTTCCGCCTCAAGCTGCGACCGGGTCTCATTGAAAGACTGCTGCTGCCCGGCAACCGACCGCCGGTACTCATCCAGCTCACCGGTTGCGTGTTCAACCGCGGCAGATGCCAGTGCCAGCTTGTCCTCAAGCGCTTTCGTCCATTCCAGAAGTTTCTTTTCCCGGCCGGCAATACTGTCATGCTCATGCCGCAAGTCGGCCAACTCTTTCTCCAACCGCAGAATGGTTTGCTCCTGTAAGGAAAAGCCGGCGCCCACAGCCGCATCACACGGCTCGGCCGCGACCTTTTCAACCGGTTGCGCCGTAATTGCTTCAGCGGGTTTTTCGGCAGCGGGTTTGGGTTTCTCGCCGCCCCCGCCGGAAAGATCATGTACTCTGACCTCTTTGCCGGTTACGCGGTTAACCAGCACCGTGTCACTGGAAAGTTTGCCGCGCCGGACGAGGTGCGAGAAACCAAGAATATTGAAGGGACCGAAAATAGTTTCGCCATGGCGCTGCGCCACCCATTCCATGCCCAGCTCTGATATGGAATCAACCGGTATCCACTCCAACTGGTCGCGCGATGCCTGGTTTTCGGGAAGCAGACGTCCCTCGGCAGCCCATTCACGAAGAACCTTCATATCAAACGGACCGTAAACCGAACCGCCTTCGATTCTCAGGAACCATTGATCTTCCGCTACCTCGCTGATGGGCTCTTGTTCAGTCACAATCGGCATCCGTTTTATCTGATGGGTTTTCTAAAAAACAACCGGCGGCACCGGACAATCAAAAGCATCGGCAATTGCCCGCAGCAGTTCCGCCTCTTGCGTGCTGAGCATTCCATCCGCCCCTACACAGCGTGCACATGCATCCAGCACGGAACGCTTTAGCGCCGGAGCCGCCCGCTCCAGTTCTTTCAAAGATGTATCGACCGAATCAAGCCCGCAGGCATCCGCACCCAGCAGGCCTCCGGATAATTCAATGCCGCTGACCGCCGCGGCGTATGCCTTTTGCGCAGCTTGTTCATCACGATCCCAGCGCGCTAAACACGAAAGCAGAACCGTAAGCTGATCGGCGATCTCACCTATATTATGATAGCGCACCTGTACTTCGGGATGCTCCTCATACTCAACCGAAACATGCCGGTGAATCATGCGCATCAATACATATTCAAACAGACTGATATGCCCGTCGGCGGTTATGACATTCTCAAAATTCTGATGAAACCGGCGGTAGTCATCCTCCGACATGGTGCGCAATCCGCTGATACACAGTTCAGCCAAAGGCATCCGAAAGGCGGCATCAAGCGCATCAATTGTCGGCAGCATTCTAACCAGATCAGCATATACCTGCTCATCGGTATCCGCTGACAAACGCTGCAATTGCTGCCGCCGTATAGCGTCATCATCACTCAACAGCAAACCGAAGACAACCGCGCGGGCGGTCGGGTGCCGGTGCGCGGCATCCCGCAGATCATCCGGAATGCCTTTAAGTATTTCCTGCGAACGGGCCAGTTGACCGGAAGAAACGCCTCCCGCCATTCCCAGCAGCACCGCCCCGCTGATCATCAGATCCTCCTCATCCGCGGCGGCAGCGGTCACTCCGGCAGCAGCGGGCGGCTGACGGACTGCCTTCCCGGCCGCCGGAGCAGCTTCCCCGAGCGGCTGCACCAGTATGCGCTGTATTCTTGCATCCAGCGGCGGATGCGTTGCCAGTAAACCGAGCAATCCCGAACGCATGCCATTGGCAAAAAAGAAATGCCCGGCTTCGGCGGCATGTTCATTGCTGATGCGCGACCCGCTGGACAAGCTGCCGATCTTCTTGAGCGCCCCGCCGATGCCTTCCGGATTGCGCGTAAACTGCACCGCGGAAGCATCCGCCAGAAACTCGCGCTGCCGCGATACGGCGCTTTTGATCAGATTGGCAAAAAACACACCGATATAGCCGATAAGCCACAGCGCAAGCCCCAGCAGGAAGATTGCGATAACCGCGCCGCCGCCACCTTTGGAGTTGCGCCGTGAGCCGCCGGAAAAACGTACCGAGCGCATCAACACATACCCCAGCAGCGCGATTACCAGAATGCCGTGCAACACCCCGGTCAATTTTATGTTCAGGCGCATGTCGCCGTTCAGAATGTGACTGAACTCGTGGGCAATCACCCCTTGCAACTCATCACGGTTCAGCCGTTCAAGCGTGCCGCGGGTTACCGCCACGACCGCATCGCGGATGGAAAACCCCGCCGCAAAGGCGTTTATGCCATGCTCATCTTCAAGCACATATACCTCGGGGACAGAGGTGCCGGATGCAATCGCCATTTCCTCGACAATATTCATCAGCCGCCGTTCGGCTTCATCAATCGTGTCAGGAGCAACTCTCCTGCCACCCAGCATCTTGGCAACCGCGCAGCCGCCTTTGGAAAGCTGCGCGATCTTGTATGCCGTTCCCGAACCGACAATCGCCAGAGTAATGCCGACCACCCACAGCAGCATCACCGGATTCCATAAGGCAAGCTCGGCATCGTCTTCAAGAAAGGCCACACCGAAAATGATACTTACCGCCACATAGACCGCGACAATAATCAGCACTACCGCACAGCAATAGAAAAACACCAGCAGACCGGTGCGCCGGCGCGCATCGGCCTGCTGCGCAAAGAAATTCATTGTCGCGGTGCCTGGTGTAGACATCAGAACTGTACTTTAACCGCCTCGCGCTCTTCCTGGTTGGTGATTTCAAACAGCATCGCCGACTGGAAGTTGAACATCCCGGCAAAAATCACTGTCGGGAAAGTTTCGCGCTTGGTATTGTAATGCATCACGGCATCGTTATAAGCCTGACGGGCAAATGCCACCTTGTTTTCGGTAGAAGTCAGCTCCTCGCTCAACTGCATCATGTTCTGATTGGCCTTGAGGTCAGGATAACGTTCAACCGTAACCATCAGACGCCCCAGCGCACCGCCCAGGGCCGACTCGGCGCCCATCAGGTTTTTCATCGCGGATGGATCACCCGGATTGCCCGCGGCTGTCTGCTCAGCGGAGGCGGCTGTGTTGCGCGCCTTGATAACCGCCTCAAGCGTTTCACGTTCATGCGCCATATATTTCTTGGCGGTTTCAACCAGATTTGGAATCAGGTCATAACGCCGCTTGAGCTGCACATCTATCTGTGCAAACGCATTCTTATAGCGGTTACGCAATGTCACAAGACTGTTGTAAATACTTGCGATCCACATTCCCAGAACAACCAGCACCACCAACACAATAATCAAACCCAACATGACAACATCTCCTTTCGTTTATTGCGATCGGAACACATACCTGTAACTAGTGAAGGTGATTCTGCCAAATCAGATCAAGGATGTGAAGCATTAAAAAAAGCCCGCCATGTGCAAAACACATGACGGGCTCAATGTTCGCAAACAGTTATTATACCGCCTTACACCACATAGGTTGATGCGGCGGTTGTACCCCCGCGCCCGGTCCAGTTGGTGTGAAAGACTTCGCCGCGCGGCTTGTCAACACGCTCATAGGTGTGCGCGCCGAAATAATCGCGCTGCGCCTGCAGCAGATTGGCCGGCAGCCGCGCACTGCGGTAGCCGTCATAATAGGCCAGCGCTGAGCCGATCGCCGGCATCGGGATGCCCAGCTCAACCGCGGACTGCACAACGCGACGCCAGGCGTCCTGCGCGCGGGCGGTGGCATTCTTGAAAAACGGATCCAGCAGCAGATTGTCCAGATCCGGATTCTTGTCGAAGGCATCCTTGATCTTGCCCAGGAACACCGAACGGATAATACAGCCGCCGCGCCACATCAGCGCAATGCCGCCGTTGTTCAGCTTCCAGCCATACTCCCTGGCCGCGGCGCGCATCAACTGATAACCCTGCGCATAGGATACGATCTTCGAGGCATACAACGCCTGCTCAAGATCTTTCAGCATCCGGGCCTTGTCACCCTTGAGTTTACCCTGCGGGCCCTTCAGCTTTTTGGAAGCCGTTACACGCTCATCCTTGATGGCTGACAGACAGCGTGCGAAGACCGCTTCACCAATCAGCGTCAGCGGCATGCCGGAATCCAGCGCCGCCAGTACCGTCCACTTGCCGGTGCCTTTCTGCCCGGCAGTATCCAGAATCAGATCAACCACTTCCTTGCCATCCTCATCCTTGTAGCCGAGAATGTCACGGGTGATCTCAATCAGATATGAATCCAGCTTGCCCTTGTTCCACTTGGTGAAAACCTTGTGCATCTCGGCGTTGCTCATGCCCATGCCGTTACGCATCATTTGATAGGTTTCGCAAATCATCTGCATATCGCCATACTCAATGCCGTTATGCACCATTTTCACGAAATGCCCGGCACCATTCTCACCAACCCAGTCACAGCAGGGCTCGCCGGCATCAGTTTGCGCGCAAATCTTCTGAAAGATCGGCTTCACCGCTTTCCAGGCTTTTTTCGACCCGCCCGGCATAATCGACGGTCCCAGCAGAGCGCCTTCTTCACCGCCGGAAACACCGGTGCCGATGTAAAGCAGTCCCTTGCTTTCAACATACTGCGTGCGGCGAATTGTGTCCGGAAAGTGCGAATTGCCACCATCGATGATTATGTCACCCTTTTCCAGATAAGGAATAACCTGGTCAATAAAGGCGTCAACCGCCGCGCCGGCCTTAACCATCATCATCACCTTGCGCGGACGCTTCAGCTTTTTGCAAAGCTCTTTCACTGAATGCGCGCCAACAATCTTTTTGCCGGCCGCGCGGCCATTAATAAACTCGTCCACCTTGCTGGTAGTACGGTTGTAACAAGCCACGGTAAAACCCTTGCTCTCCATATTGAGAATCAGGTTCTCACCCATTACCGCCAACCCCACCACCGCAATATCCGCCTGTTTCTGAACCTTCTTCTTTGCTACCTTCTTCTTCGCTGCCATCTCCGTCTCCTCTTCGTTTTTCCAATGTGGCACAGACATTCTTGTCTGTGCCGGGTATATTATTCTGACGCCATGATCTGATGACCCGATGACACCATCTTATTTACACAAAACTCTCACACCACCGATTCACTCACTCTTCCCAGACGTTACACGTCTCACGTTCAACATTCCAGTCTGCGGTCTGCAGTCTGCGGTCTGCAGTCTGCAGTCTGCTTTCACACTCCGCTAAACGCCGAAAATCCGCCATCGACCGGGATTACCGTGCCGGTTACAAAACCGGCGGCCGCATCCGACACCAGCCACAACAGCGCCCCGGTCAAATCCTCCGGCTTGCCAAAGTGCCCCAAGGGGGTGTGACCGACAATCGTTTTGCCGCGATCGGTCAGACTGCCGTCCTCATTGGTCAGCAGGCGCTCATTCTGCTTGGTCAGGAAAAAGCCCGGGGCAATTGCATTCACGCGGATTCCGCAATGCGACAGATGCACCGCCAGCCACTGCGTAAAATTACTGACTGCCGCCTTGGCGCCGCTGTAGGCCGGAATCTTGGTCAACGGCTTGAATGCATTCATTGACGAGACATTTATAATGCAGCCGCCCCCGCGCTCAGCCATGCCGCGGGCAAACACCTGACACGGCAGCAATGTGCCCAGAAAATTCAAATTAAAGACAAACTGAATTCCGGCCGGATCAAGATCAAAAAAGGTCACAACGGATTCGGCGGCATTCTTTAATGCCTCCTGCTCCAGAAACGGCATACTGGTGGTTCCCTTGGGATGATTGCCGCCGGCCCCGTTAATCAGAATGTCGACCGGACCGAGTTGCTCCTCAACAATCTTACGCCCGGCTTCAAGACTCTCACGCTCCAGCACATTACCCGCAACGCCGATGGCCTTGCCGCCGGCCGCATTGATTTCCGCCGCGGTCTTGTCCGCCATCTCCTGCGAAAGATCCGCCACCGCCACCGCCGCGCCGCATTCCGCCAGCGCCTTGCACATTGTGCTGCAAAGCACCCCGCCACCACCGGTAACAAATGCCACCTTACCCGCCAAATCAACCGTCAATGGTACCGCCATAATTATCCTTTCTTTTACCAAATTCCACAGGCAGGAATGCCTGTGGCACATTATTCTGACGCCATGACCCGATGACGCGATGACGCCGTGTTATTTACCACACACACACACCGCCGCTTCAGCTCGACAAAGCTCGCGACAAAGCTCGCGACAAAGTTGTTCTGGTCTTCAGCCTACCCAAACCGCTCCCGATGCGCCCACAGTCCTAGCGCCGGATTTGAAATGTAGAAGATTTCCTCGCCGTCATCCAGCCTGTTATATCCGTCTTTCAGTTTTTCCGGATTATAGCGGGCGGTCATTGCATCCAGTTCCCCATACACAAACCCGGCCCCCTCAATTTCCTCGCGCGTCAAATGCCCCGGACAATAGGTGATTTTGAAACGGCCTTCGGAAGATCCGTGTATCAAATGCGCCGCGGCTCCGAGGTTGGCCTTCAGCTCGTCCGATTTTTCAAGTGCCGCCATGGTTGCCGGTGTTCCGGCATAACCGTAGGCCCGGATAAGCCGGTCGATTTCGGCATCTTCACCGAACTCTTTCACCCCCGGTGCCAAAACAATCAATTCACCGTCATCCGCCAGCGCCATCCGCGTGCGATAGATGCTCTTGTTGCCAAGCCAGGTGCTTTTGAACTCCTCCGGATCAAGATACACCACCACTTTCTGCAACGGTTTATCCAGCATGCTGAAATTGACTTTTAGCGAAAGCTCCGCGGCCAGCATGAAGCACTCCACATCGTCGCCGATATACAGTCCGCATACCCGCAGACGCCCGTCATCATCGCGGGCCACCACCGTCTGCACATAAACAATCGGCAGATGCTGCGCAAAATGATCCGAAGCATAATTCAAGATGCGGCGCACCGGATTATCCGCCCGGCCCATAATCCGCTCCATCCCGTATGCCGCGCCGATAAAGTGGCTCTTGTTGATTCCGTCAACCGCGCCGGTGCCCACAAAAATGTTCTTATTGTAATTGGCCATACCGATGACTTCATGCGGCACAACCTGTCCGATCGAAAGGATCAGGTCAAACCCGCCGTCAGTCAGCAAATGGTCCACCTGCGCCGGCCAGGGAAAATCCACCACCCCGCCGGTCTGCTCACGCACATATTCAGCCGGCACTTCGCCGAGAGTAACAATACCTTTGCGCCAGTCATGTTCACGGAACAGGTCATGCGGAATGCCCGGGAACATTGTGTCAAGCTGACGGGCGGTCATCGGCGAATGCGTGCCGAGCGCCGGCAAAATATCCGTCATACGCTCATTGTAGTATTCGCGCGCAAGACAGGTCAACGGACCGGCAAATGAATGTGAACGGGTGAAATCCGGCGGCACCGCCAATACCTTATTACGTCTGCCCAGCGCATCCAGCGCAGCAAACAACCCCTCCCGCAAAGCATCCGGACCCAGATTATCCGATTCTGAACCGCGTGCAAAATATAACATCAGGCACTCCCCTTGAAATTATGCGAATATCGCAATCACAGAGCGTGATACTAGGCCCCGCACCCGCGCATGACAACAAAAAACAACTGCTTACCACGTTCGCGTGGTATCTGCGCTTTGATTTTCTTAGCCGCCCACCGGGTTTAGCCCGGTGGAGGCAAACATTGAAAAGGCGGCAGCGCCGTTACTTCTTCAACACCCCTCCTGCCGCCTTGATTCCCGCCGGGTATTGTGCCATAAAACAGCGCTATGGATGCAAATGAGCAAAACGACGGATCAATCGACACAACAACCCGGCAGCGCCAGATCATCACCGGCCTCAAGCTTTTACGGATACTTGCGGCAGCCGTCACTGTCATTATGATGACACTGCCGTTTTTGCGCGTGCGGCTTGCCGCGGTCGCAAACAATTACGATGTCGGCCACGCCGACCCGGTGGCCTACTCCATGCAGGCCCACCGCCTCGCCACCGGACGCGGCCTAAAAATCCCGTATGTCACCAATTTTTATCATCGATATGATCCGTCGATCATGCGACGCGAGGATCATTGGTTCCCCGGCCCGGCGTTCATTATCGCCCCGATGTTTGTGCGCCATGGCCGTGATGCCGCACGCGCCCGCGCGGCGATGGTCTTTACCGGTACAGTTCTGCTGCCGCTGGCAGCCGCCTGGCTGGCCGCCGCAGCGACCGGCAAAATCTGGCCCGCGCTGCTGACCGCGGGACTCGTGCTCGGTTCATCAACACTGGCGGCCCTGAGCACCAGAATTACCGGCGACCCCGCACTGGCCGCACTTTTTTTTGCATATCTGGCCGCCCTGCTCAGCAGCCGCAAACATCCGGCCTGGCTGATCGCCGCCGGTCTCGCGGGCGGAATGGCTTATTATATGAAAGGCTCTCAGTTAATCCTGCTGCTGATGCTGCCGTTTCTGGCGGTGATGCTGCACGGCTTGAAAATTCTAAAATCGCGCTGGCTGGCGGCGGGAATCGGCGCATATCTGGCGCTGACCGGCCCGTGGTGGATTGCAAATACCATTGATTACGGCCGGCCGTTTCACAGCACCCAGAACTATGTATCCGCGTTTTTCGGTCTTTCTGAAAGAATGTGGGACGACTGGGGTCGCAATTTCTACGGGGTACACTGGGATGAGGACTTACCCCGGCTGACCGACCGCTTCCGCGACCCTGATGCGCTGGTTTTCAGCATGCAACGTAATAGCGAGATTTTCACGCGCTACCTGTTGCTGGGACCGGATACCGCTGCCCACGACTGGCCGCGCCTCGGTCAGTCGGGAATTAATATCCACAATGCCCTGCGTGACCGCGATCCGCCACGCCGCCGCGGCCGCCGCCGGAATAATCCACCCGATGACCTGCCGCTCCTGACGCACCCGCGCGCATGGCCGGCATGGCCATATACAATTGCCCAAACCGCCGGACTGCTGTGGGGCGGCATCGCGCTGCCGCTTTTTGCCGGCCTGTTGATTGCCAAATTTACTCTGCGCAAAAAACTTCCGCCCCCGGCGCGCCTGCGCAATACCGCGCGCCGCCTGCTGATGCACGCCTCAAACTCAACCGTCATACTGGCCGCCGCCACCGCACAGGCCTTCTTTATTATTGTTTTTTGGTATACCTTCGACCGCTTTGCCCTGCTGGTGGTGGTTCCCGCAATTGTTTTGGGATGCGCGTTCCTCTGCGCCATCGGCAGCCTGACCGGCCTGCTGCCCAATTTGATTCCCGCCCGCTTTAACCAAACCGCCCGGAAATACGGTCTGCTTGTCAGCAATGGTCTTTCGGCGGCCGGGGCGGTCATTTTATGCGGCACGCTAATTTGCGTCTGGCCTGCATTCAGCGAGGGGATCGTCGAAAGCCAGACCAAAGCCGCCGGACTGCGCTTCCGGGATAAACCGTCTTATCCGCAATATTATCACATTGCACAAGCAATGACGCCGCTGGTTCCCGAAGATGCCGTCATCATGTCGCGCAACCTCTGGCAACTGCTGTTCTATGGACCCGACACATGGAAAGCCGTCGGCATGCCGTACGCCGACCCGGAAGTGATCTTCTCGATTGCACGCTATTACGGAGTCACCCATTTTCTGTGGGATAAAAACCGTCCGTGGCTGCGGGCCTATATGGAAACCGCACCGGAGGCTTTAGAGCAGATTATGGAAAAACCCGCCAAATTGTATGTAATTCACTATGACCGTTTCCCGGAAGGTTTTCTGATTCCGCCGGACCGGATCGGCCGCCGTATTCCGCCTGAAGGATAATGCGCGCGTGGTTGGATTATTCCGCCACCAGCACAGCCCGCAACTGCTGCAGGTTACGGCGCATCACCTGCTCAAAATAATCCGGCGGAGCATCGGCGGGGCCCTTATCGCCGGCATCAAGCACAACTACCGGCAACCCGGTTTCCTGCGCCAGCGTTTTTCCCAGACGCTGCGCGGAATGCGTCTCAACAACAATCGCCGCCGCATCTTGCTCGCTCACAATACGGATAATCTGCAGCAATTCCGCCGCCGAAGGCTCATGCCCGTGGCTGTCAATTGTCCCCACCACTTCCAAACCAATATCACGCAGCAGATAATCAAAAACACCACCGGCGACAATGACCCGGTTGTTCTCAAGCGCCGCACCGAACCCCTGCAATTCTTCAGCCAGTTCATTCATCCGCGCCGTATAATCGCGCACATTCCCGATATAAACCTCCGCTCCTGCCGGATCGGCA
>PXDI01000322.1 GCA_003565095.1 PVC group bacterium
AGGCGCAACCATTGATAACTTTCAAATAAAAATCGAAATTGACTAGATGAACACGAACTCAAAAACCTTAACAAAACAAGGCGCTTACGATACGTTTGCGCCGCCTATGGGATGACAGTGGAGTAAAATCATTAATCCAAAATGGTTCTCTTGCCGCAGTATAATCAAGCATATCTTTACCGTAATGAATAATATATAAGTTCAAACTCACAGGAATATTCCGGTCTCTGGTAGATATATGAAAAGCACGCCAAGCCTTACCTTGCTCAGCTTGGGCAATAATAAGGCGACCCCTCCCAAATAGTTTCGCAAGATTCTCCAATGCGTGATCATTGGTCGATTTCGTAGATAAAAATACGGCAGACACTGGACCAGCTTCATCAGGCTTTCGGTCGATAAAATATTCCCGTAGGTTTTTTGTATACTCCTGAAATTCGGCATCTTGCGCCAAGGGGAAAACATAACGCCGCTGATACAGCAAACTTGGAGAAGGAAAGCTTAATCTTAAGTATAGCAATCCAATGACACAAACAAGAAACGCTATTCTGTGAACTCTTGATTTTAATTTGAAACAAAGAAACAACGCAAAAGCTAGCGGTGCGAATGAAATTACTATCAACAACAACGTGCGTCCATTAGCGTGCGGTAATCTGACAATTTCAGGTTGGAAGAAGTATCCCGCTAGATTGATTGCGATGAGGGAACCCAGAATATAAAAATGATGCCGCAATTTCATTCTGACTGCTAACTCTAGTTGATTGTGGACAAGATATTGTGCCGCTCGGATTTCGTAATTCCGCTTATATCTTTTGAGTGATTCTAACAAGGATGCAACCGTTCGACTAATCGCTTGTTCTCCTTATATATCATTCTCCAACGTGTGCCTCACCCGCTGGGAGAAGTTGTATTCAACTTCTCCCAGTAGGGTTCAGGCGATTGTTGGTTGTCTAGAGCTCATCAGCCGAAATTAGTTGGCTAAAACTTGTGTTGAATAGTTTGCCGTCATGAAATGTAAGCATCAAACGCCATGTCTTTTCGGCATTGAAAAAATATATCCACTCTTCCTCCTCCCACTGCTGTTGTCTCATATAATCAGTGGTGTCATATTCATCAGGTGGACCCATTAGAATCTTAACTGCGTTCGCATCAAGAATAGGATCTGCTATCTCTGGAAAGCGATCTCGTCTTCCTGCTGTTTGTCGTCGCATAAGGAAGGCACGCAAGGTTACAAAGTGTTCTTTATTATCGCCACCGCGGTTATTCCGATATTTTTGTAAAATCACTGCATCGTGGGGATTGACTCCAAAATCTCGGCATACGCGATCAAAGTCACTGGTTTGCGATTGGCTGTACAATGAGATCAATGTCGTGGTGAGCGTTATGGCTATAAATTGTATTAACATTCTTATTCAACCAACGAGGGTGTCGATTAACGCTGATTTGGTGTTGATATTGCAATGATTGTTGCGGTCAATCAAGTTTGGTGGAAATGTTTTTGCGGATCGGGGATTTGGGGATTTCTTTTTTCGGGTGCTTCCTGTGGGGTCTCAAAATGCTTGTCGGGGTCTTCAGGGGGAGAAATATGGCTTGTGGGGTGTTGTGGGGCTCATGCTGCTTGTGCGTATTGCGGTAGGTGGGCAATTTTTCCGATGTTATGCACGAGGCAGTATAGCATCCACTGGAGATTGACCTTGTGGCGGCCCCGGAGGGTGAAGCGGTCCATGCCTTTGCATGCTCTTATGTTGCCGAAGACTGGTTCGACAATAGCCATTCGCTTGCCGTAGGTCATGCGTCCTTGCGGGGTGTCGATCTTGCGGCGCATCTGGTCGGTGAGACAGTCCGGGCGATCATCTTGCGGGTAATGGACTTGTCGTCCCTGTTTGCTTTCGGGGTTGCGCAGGCATTGCGCGCGCAGCTTGCAGTTGCGGCAGTTCTTTGCCGGTGCCTGATAGGCCGTGGCGATGTACCCGCTTTCGGTCATGATGTTGCGGTTCTTGACATACAACGCTTTGCCTGCCGGACAGACCAGTGTGCCCAGGGCGTTATCGTAGCGGAAGTCGTCGCTGGTAAAGCGCGGGTTGGTCTTGTATTTGAGCTTGTTCTTGTCGGTGGGACGGCGATGTCTGCCGGCATCGGCAAAGCGCACATCACGTTGCCTGAACTTCGGGTCGGGTACGTATGCATCTACCTTTGCCTCCTGGCAGGCTTTCAGGTTGGCTGTGCTGAAATAGCCTGTGTCGGCGCTGACGGTCAGGTTCTCGAGCGTATCGGCCTTGCCGATGGCCTTGAGGTTACGTTGCGTGCCTTCCAGTAGTGGCTGCATTGCCGTGCTATCGGTAGCATCACCGAAGGCCTCGGCATTGATGTGCTTCGTCCACCACGGCGTTCGCGTTATAGCCCTGGACGACGCCGTGCGAAGTGGCCATCTTGGCCGAGTCGTTATCGGTCACGTTGCTCTGGATTTCCTTGCCTCGCTTGCCAGCCTTCGGTTCGTTTGTGGCGAGAAACTTTTCAATGCGATCAGCTTTCTGTTCCAAATGCCTGATACGCTTCTCGCGCCGCTCCCTGTCGGGGTCATTCCCGTTCTTGTCGGCCTCCCGGTGCTCGGCTATAGCCTCGGCTACTTTCTTCTCGAGATTCTTTTGTTTCTTTCTCAAGTCGCTGTGCTTCCCGCTCCACTCCTTGGATGCATTCGAGGAGAGTTTGAGTCCGTCGAGACTGAAATGTGTACCGCCGAGCAAACCTTCCTCCTCGCATACCAGCAATACTTGCGTGAAAATCTCCACGATCTGCTCTTGTCCCATCGAGGAAACAAAGTCCGCGATGGTGCTATGATCCGGGGCCTGGCCGCAACTTAATGCCATGAAGGTGATGTTCTCCTTGCAGGCGCGTTCGATAGGACGCGAGTGGAGCATCCCGCGCGAGTAGGCAAAGAGCACGATCTTGAGAAGTACCTTCGGATCATAAGCTCGTCGCCCTGTATCATCATTGCGGTAGCGCTGGTCAAAACTGCTGGTGTCGATCCGCTCTTCGATCAGTCTGTGGATTGCATATTCGAGCGTACCGGGCAGCAGTTGATTCGAGAGCGAAACCGGCACCATCAGCATCTGGTTGTAATCGTATTTCTTGTATCTGGCCATAGTCTTCCCCTCTGTGCTGAGTATGAAAGGAAGCTAGCAAAATACATGAGTAGCCACAATGTCATTGTGTGTGAAAATGGGGTTTTCCGACAGGCTCAACGTGTACCTAACCCGCTGGGGGAAGTTGTATTCAACTTCCCTGAGTAGGGTTCAGGCGATTGTTCTGTGCTCTTTAGGCAAAAACGAGGCGTCGGCCAAGCGGGTCTGGAATAGGGTCGCCGAATTCTTTAGCAGTATCTAACCAAAGTCGCTCCGCAGCTTTGGCGTTAGCCAAAGCCTCCTCCCGCTTAGCGCCGTGGGCCATGCATCCCGGCAGCTCTGGTATTTCGGCAACATAGGCGTCGTCCTCATCACTCCAGAATATAATAACTTCGTATTTGTCCATTAGAGTTCGTCTCCTAGTTTATACCGTAGAATTATGTCGCGTACTTGGCGTACTTGATACATTTTTGCATTACTAACGCTTCGCTGCAAGTTTGGCCTCTCCATAATTCCTTTACACCGAAACACATTATGACTACCACGGGTTCTTCTCTCGAATCCGAGGCAGGCGTTCAAGTAGTCCGCATAAATCATCAAAAGGAATGCTGGCATCACTTGTGCCGCGTAGCACTCGCTCAAGTAGTTTGTCCCATTTACCCATAGCGGAAGACTGCGCCTCTGCCCTGGAAATCTCAATCATCTTTTACCACAGAACGTGTGCCTCACCCGCTAGGGGAAGTTGTATTCAACTTTGCCCAGTGGGTTCAGGCGATTGTTGTCTCAATATTTCGATATCGTTTGTTCAAGGGGGTAATACTGGTAGGGCATGTCCCGATGGGTTTAGCGTTTCTTGTCGTGCATCAGATTTCGGTATTAGACGTAAACTGCCACCGTATGTAAACACAACGCCATACTTTCCTTTTAGCAGAGGATCGTCAGCGATTAATCCGCTCATGTCTGCTGTGGTCATGCCCTCCTGGTATGCTCCCGGAGGATCCCCAAATCCAATATTTCGGGATATCAAGAACGGAGCATTGGGCGGGTGATGATAGGATAAATGGAAAACAGCAACTGCCCATGCGTTATTCAATGAATTAAGTTCATTTGCACTGTCTTCTGCACGCTTGTTATGTGCCGATGGAACCATAAAAATGTTATAATCATCGATATCAAAACGCTTCGATTCTATGAGATGCTGGAAATAAGTAGTAGATGTTGAAAACCTATCTGTTGGCCAGGTAGATCCCATTGGAAACGGCGTTCGAGCCACTCCAGCGCGGTATATACTCCAGTGAATTTTCATAGCTTGATTGCCGAGTGATATTGCGTCATATCGTACTTTGATAATGCGATACGAAATCGCACAAGCTGATATAACGACAATTGACGTAACGATCCAAAATATCTTGGGGACGATTACACGTAATGACTTTAAAAGATGTTGGTTGTGGTAAAAGTGTCTTATTTCAATAAGGGCCATAGAAATTGCAAAATACTGAAGTGCACCCGCGAAAAGGATACTACCAAGGACTACTCTGTTGTTTGTAAGTGTTCCATTACTAAGGAAAAGATGCATGGTTGGGTGAAGTGCATAAAACACATAGTTCGGCAATACCTCCAATAGCAACCCAAGGGCTATGACAATAGCTTCGACAGCTATGCCGATGAAGCTTGCAAGCAGATATTTGCGTTTTTTTGTCATAACCGATATAGCTCGTTCTCATTTATAAAGAGACAACGTGTGCCTAACCCGCTGAAGGAAGTTGTATTCAACTTCCTTCAGTAGGGTTCAGGCGATTGTTGGCTCAATAGTGGTATCGTAACTGAGCAATGCAGAGTGTCTGATTCTCAACTTTATACACAATTCTGTCAGCCTCTGTAATGCGTCGAGACCAATATCCAGCAAGCGCGTGCTTCAAAGGTTCTGGTTTTCCTGTACCCCTAAAGGGATCGCGAGATATCTCTTTGATTAAGTTGTTTATTCGCTTCAGTATTTTTTTGTCCGTACCCTGCCAAAATAAGTAGTCGTCCCAAGCTTGTTCGGAGAATACGTACTTCATACGGCCAGTGTTCTTTCTTTTCCTTTGCCGTCCTCAAGCTGCTGAATCGACTCAAGTAATCTTCTCGCATTGCGAGGGCTTCGAAGTAAGTAAGA
>PXDI01000194.1 GCA_003565095.1 PVC group bacterium
ACCGCCTGACTCCGCGCATTGCCACTACGGCCAAGCTGCTGTGGGCGGTGTATGTTCTGTTGTGCATACTGCAGACCGGTTTGCTGATGCTCGGCGGTATGCAGATTTACCGGGCAGAAATGCCGGGCCCATCAAAGGACCGCCTTACGCCGCGTATAGCAACCACGGCTAAACTGTTGTGGGGTGTGTATGTCCTGTTGTGCCTGGTGCAGGCGGTTTTGTTGATGCTGGGCGGTATGGACCTGTTTGATGCGGTTTGTCATGCTTTTGCCACTATGGCTACGGGAGGGTTTTCAACGCGTACCGACAGTATCGGAGCGTTTAATAGTGCTTATATAGAAACGGTTACAGTGATTTTTATGTTTATTGCAAGTGTCAATTTTGCTTTGCATTATCGTGCCCTTTTGGGGAAGCCGGGGGTATATTTCCGCGATATGGAGTTCAGGTCGCATCTGCTAATCTGGATAAGCGTCTGTCTGCTGATGAGCATAATCGTATGGTTTGGTGCGGGTGATGATGGTATATTAACCGCGATACGGGTAGGCACATTCCAAGCCACCTCTATTTTGACAACAACCGGATTTGCAACGGCCGATTCAGACAAATGGCCGGATGCGGCGCGCTATCTGTTGATACTGCTGATGTTCATTGGTGGCTGTGCGGGATCGACCAGTGGCGGATTGAAGGTCTTGCGTGTTTATGCACTATATAAGAAAGGCTTGAGAGAGATATACTTGTTCATGCGTCCGCAAGCTGTTATTCCAGTGAAAATGGGAAGGAATACGGTTAATCCACAGGTGGTTTCCAGCATAACTGCATATGCGGTTTTGTTTTTGATGATATTTGCTCTGGCAACTTTTTTGATGACATTTTTTACGCCTGATATTGATACTGCAATGAGTTCAGTAATTGCGACAATGGCGGGAGTCGGTCCCGGGCTGGGTGCGGTTGGAGCGATGGAGAACTATGCGTCAATCCCTTCTGCCGGGAAGGTTATCCTGATTTTCTGCATGCTGCTGGGACGGCTTGAACTTTACACTGTGTTGATCGTATTACTGCCGGGGTTCTGGAAAAGGTAATCAGTCCTGCTGGTCAACATCCGCTTCGGGATCGAGAATCAGCCGCACTTTGGCAACTGGGACTTCGACATCGGCGCGCAGAATCCGGCTCGGTTTTTCGTCCGAGATCCATAAATCCATGCTCCCGCTGCGGACGAAAAGCCCTTCAAAAGCGGCTTCGGGCACGAGCAGGAAGGCGTTCCAGCGCTTTCCGCACGCTGTCCGCACCCGCTCGCTGCGGACAGTATTGATTTGCAAGTCATAGATTTTTTCATCGGCCAGCACACGATGTTCGGTAGTGGTTCCGGGAGTGAATGTTTCGCCGCGGACAAAATACATGAAAGAGAGCAGGTCGCGGGTTTTTTCTTCCAGCGGAATCTCGTGGCTTTTTTCCTTGAGCAAGTCGTGGATGACGGCAATACCGGCAGTGTAGTCAAATTCGGTAACCTCATGTGAGCGGCGGCGTCCCTCCTGCTGGTTTTTGGTGAAGCGCACCGGCAGCAATGTTTCCGGGCAGATCAGGGTTTCCAGCCGGCTGTCAACCGGATAAAGCCTGCGAATGACGCGGTTTGAGCGGGCGCGGCTGCGGATGGCAACCAGTTTACGCCCTTTTTCATCAATGGTCCAGGAGGTGGTGATTTCCGCCGCGCCGACCGGAATGCGCCCCCAGCTTATGCGGTAGTTCAACGTTTCCCCGATAGGGAAGGGCAGACCTTCCACCTGTTCTTCCGGGGTTGCGGTTGCCGGCATGAGCAGGTGTATGCAGCAGGTTATTAATAAAAAACTGATCCGGGTGATTCTGCGGCTGCTGTTCATAATATATAAACAATCTTCGTGGTTGGCGCGCCCACGGGGAGTCGAACCCCGCTTACAAGGATGAAAACCTTGTGTCCTATCCGATAGACGATGGGCGCTTCGGTCGTTTCAAGGCGCCATACAGTAGCATATCACCGCCCCAATGCAATAGAAATTTTGGGTCTGGCGCATTTTTTTGCTGAGGTTATTGCAGAAGTTTCTCTCGACGGAGGTTTTTGGCTTAAGTGTAAACGATGAAGTGTGGGGACTAATTGAAGCGTGTAAAACATGGAAAGGTCTTGTCTTGTCATTGCAGTGTCTGCTAGTATGGCCTGCATATGAAGGTAAGCAATTCATGTATATTTGCACATGGGCGCCGCTTGGTTGCAATAATCGGCATATGCTTGTGTTGTATGCCTTTGCGGGCGGACGCCGACAAGCTGGTGCTGCGTATTACCGCCGGTAACCCGGCGGCAACCAACCAGATGGTTACCATCCGTTCGAATCTGCCGGCCGGGGTTTCCAGTAACCACGTCCTGAATACCGGCGGGCTGGATATCGGCTACGATGTGCGTTCCGACATTTACTATGTGCATGGTCAAATGATGTTCGCCCCCAAGGAAATCCGCATTTTTGATATTGAAATCCGCGATATATGGGTGATTGCCGTCGATGAAATTGATGCGTTGCGCAGTCAGGCGGCCGAAATGTCCGGGCTGCTGGCCGGGTCGGAATTTGAAGAGCGTGCGGAAACTCTGCAGGGTGAAGTAAAGCGCCGCCTTGATGCCATAACAGAAGAGCAGCAGCGCTATTCAATTGCCGCCGGGGCGCGGCCGATTGACCACATCCGTGCCTATGAAGCCAATCGTGAACAGTTGGCGCAGGTCAAACGCGATGTCGCCCGGCTCGAGAACCTTGTGCTGGGAACCGGGCGGGATCCCGGTCGTCTGCTGGGGGAGATTCCGGCGGCGTTGATGGCTGATCCGCGTCCGGCCGATACTTCGGTGCTGCACACCGCAGTAATCCGCATTACCGCCCGCAACAGTTCGCCGACCGAAACCAGAACCTTTCCGGTGCGCCGGATGCTCCCCGCGGAAATCAGTGTGTCCGATGTTATCGACGCCGGCGAGCTGGAAGTTGGCATCGATGCCGCCAGCGGGCTGGTGTATGTGGAGCGCCGTAATGTGGAACTGGCTCCGGGGGAGACGGTGTCCTTTGAGGTGAAACTGCTTGACCGCTGGAATATCCACGGCCCGCGCATTGAAAGGCTGCGTGATACCGCGCAGGATCTGCGGCAGCGCATCAGTACCCGCGAACAGTTTTTATCAGTGCTCAACGCTCTGGATTCCGCATTAAGCGATCTTGATGATCTGGCCGCCGAGGAAGGTCCCACACGTTTAGATGAGCAATATGTCGCCTTTTACCGTGATCAGGGACAGCGCCTTAACGTGATTGAGCAGCGGATTATGCGCATTCAGGATGCCATGCGCCCGGTTGAAAGCACCCAGCGCTTTGGCTTCAATGTTAAAGCCCCCACTATGAAAACCACCTGGATCATCATTTATATTATACTTGGATTTCTGGCATTGATGAGTTTACTGTTCTTCCTGCGTTGGTACGGTCGGTCAGCCGAAGATGTGCTTATGCATCATGGCGGGCAGCATTCCGGCGGAGAGGGTAATGAAGATAGTCAGGGCGGGGGTGCGGCTGATGATAGGAAATAAAATATGGCATTGAAGATTAATGTAATGCAATTGAAGGAGCACGGCAAAATTGCCGAAGTGCGTCAGGATGTTGTAAATGTTACCGGACTGACCAATTGCATGAACGGACAGTTGGTAAAGCTTGGGGACGTTGCGCGCGGGGTCATTGTCGGGTTTGACAATGATTACGTTTTGGTGCTGGTGGTTGACTCGCGCGGCAAGATCAAACCCGGCGATACCGTCACAACCACTATTGACGATTTTCGCGTGCCGGTCGGCGACAACTTTATCGGCCGCCGGGTCAATGCGCTCGGAGAACCGAGTGACAATAAGGGACCGATCAAGGAAAGCACTGATTACCCGATTTTCAATACTGCGCCCACTGTGCTGCAGCGTGATCCGCTGGACGAGGTGCTGGCCACCGGCACCAAGATGGTTGACATGACCCTGCCCGTCGGCAAGGGGCAGCGCATGCTGATTCTGGGTGACCGCATGACCGGGAAAACCACGGTGGGACTCGACGCCATCTTAAGTCAGCGCGGTCAGAATGTTATCTGTATTTACTGCTGTATCGGCAAGTCCGAGGCGGCGCTGGGCCGGGTTACCGATGTGTTTGACCGTGAGCGTGTCTGGGATTACGGGATGGTCGTTGCGGCCACGGCGGCCGACTCGATGGGGCAGCAGTATCTTGCCCCGTATGTGGCCTGCAGTCTCGGTGAGTATTTTGTGCATGAACGACACGCCGATGTGCTGGTGGTTTTTGATGATTTTACCAAGCACGCCTGGGCCTACCGTCAGATTTCGCTGCTGCTGGAACGCGCCCCGGGACGTGACGCCTATCCCGGTGATATTTTTTATATTCATTCGCAACTGGTCGAGCGTGCCGGTAAACTGAAACCGGAATACGGCGGCGGCACCATGACCCATCTGCCGATTGTCGAAACGCTGGAAGGCGATTTTGCCGGATATATTCCTTCGAACATCATTTCTATGACCGATGGCCAGATTTACCTGAACGCCGCGCTTTTCGGCGAGGGTTTTAAGCCGGCGATTGACATGGGGCTATCTGTTTCCCGTATCGGCAGCAAGGTGCAGTGGAAAGCTATGAAGAAACCGGCTTCGATGCTGAAGATTGATTATATCCGCCACAAGGAGCTTGAGCGGATGACGCGTATCAAGGCGGGTGCCTCGAAGGATGTTGAAGTGCGTCTGGCGCGCGGCAAGGTGCTGGAGGCGTTCTTGAAGCAGGATGAGAACAAGCCGCTGCCGATTGAGGAGCAGGTTTTGATCCTGTACGGTCGTGAGAACGGATTGCTGGACGGCTGTGACCCCGGCAAGGTGCGCGAGATGCTTGGAAAATTTGTGCAACATATCCGCTCGCATTTTCCTGAATTGGTGGATAATCTAATAAAAACCAAGACGATTAACGATGAAATGAAGGAGGTGCTCAATGAGCAGCTCAGCCGGCTCACTAATTCCTCTGTTTAAGATCAAGGTCGAGGAAAAAGGCAAGATCAAGGACATTAAAGAGATCATTGTACGCATTGAGGGGTTGCCCACCTGTTTGAACGGGCAGATTGTCAAGCTGGGAGATGGTGTTAAGGGCATCATCATGGGGTTTGATGATGAAGAGGTCATGGCTTTGACGCTGGGTGACGCCGGCCGGTTGCGCATGGGCGGTGAAGTTATCGGCGTAAGTGAGCCGTTTCGCAT
>PXDI01000261.1 GCA_003565095.1 PVC group bacterium
CGTGGGTTATCATTCCCCATCCCCAGCGGCGATAACGTGCTCTCCGCACATGGGTCAAGAGATCCGAGTGTAAGAGTACGTGTAAGAGTAAGGGGCTTCCGGTCCGAATGGTCTTACCGTACTCGTACACATACTCGTACACGCAAATCTCCCTCTTCTTTCCCTCCTCCCATCCGTGGGTTCCTGTCCCCCTCTGTGGGCGGCGTATTCTGCTGAACTATAAAGTATTTGCACCTGATCGCAGATGCGCCAAATTAGTTCATATCAGTCAGCCGGCTTGACACCAACGCTGATTTATAGAATTATAACAGTTACATTTAAGCAGAGGCACGGCTATGATCATGATGATGCGAGGATGTCGCGGCACCATGCCGGTAAGCGGCAGTCAGTTCAATCGCTTTGGCGGCAAGACAACCTGCCTGACAATTCATAACGGAGCAAGCTGCCTGATTATTGATGCAGGAACCGGCATTGCCGGAATAATGCATGAAATGGCAGAGAAAAGTGAATTGCCGGCCATAACACTGCTGTTTACCCATTTTCATCTTGACCATGTGGCAGGACTGCCCAGTTTCGAGATGTTATACAACCGCGATGCCGACATAACTATTATGGCCGATGCACAGCGGCACTGGCCATGGCGTGATACCCTTATGGGCATTATGTCAAAACCTTTGTGGCCGGTTGAACTGGGCGACCTGCCCGCCCGTATGCGTCTCAGCGACCTGCCCGCATCAGGACAAGGCATAAAGACTGATGGCATATTTATCCGCTGGATGCGCGTACCGCACCCGCAGCAGTCATTGGCTTACAGTTTTGAGGCGGAAGGCTTCAAACTGGTGCTGGCCACCGATGCCGAATTCCGGGCCGGACACCAGCAAACAGAGTTTATCAGATTTTGCGAAGGTGCTGATTGCCTGATAATGGACGCGCATTACCGGCCGGATGAATACCCGGCATTCCGCGGATGGGGGCATTCGTCTTTTGAAGCCGCTGCCGAAGCGGCAAACATGGCCGGTGTCGGGCGACTGGTTCTAACCCACCACGCGCCCACTCGTACCGATGATGAGGTCTTGCAGATCGAACAGGAAACCCGCCAATTGTTCCCAAATACCACCGCCGGCTATGAGGGCATGCTCTTAAATGGAAACCCGGAAAGCGAATAGCAATTATGAGCCGGATGCGCATAAACGAACAAGACATTCCGGATGCCGATGTTTTCAAAATCCTGCTCGACAGTTTCCCAGACATGATCCATTCGGTTGACGATGACGGTACGATTGTTTTCACGAATCAGACCGCCACGAAAATGCTGGGCTATTCCAGACAGGAACTGCTGGGCATGAACATCCGTCAAATCTATGCCGATGAGGTCCTGGATGAACTTGACAAAGGATTCAAAGACCTCAAGAAACGCGGCGATAAGCGGGTCGAGAGTATTCTGAAAACAAAAGACGGTACACGTATCCCGGTGGAAATCAGATCTTTCAGTATTTATGATGATGAAGGCCTGTTCTTGCGGACTTTCTCAATCCTGCGCGATATCCGTGAAATCAAACAATTGCAGAACAGCCTGGTACACGCCGGGCGGCTCGCCGCGATTGGTGAGCTGGCCTCCGGTGTTGCCCATGACATTAATAACCCGCTTACCGTCATTCTTCTGAGTATTGAAATGATTGCAAAAGAGCTGCAAAGCAGCAGAGCCAACCCGCCGGACACATCCAGATTGCTGGCCTTCACCCACAATTGTAAAAAGGCCAGCGGATCTATTCAAAAACTCGCTGATCACCTGCGCACGTTCTCCCGCGGTATGGCCGAGCAGCATGAGAACGTTGACCTTTTTGAAGTTATCAACGATGCCGTTTTTATCACCGGCAGCCGCATCAATGAGCACGGGATTGACTTGCGGTTCTCTGCCGCCAAAGGCAGATATTACGTATTGGGCTGCCCGAATCAGCTTGAGCAGGTGTTTGTCAACCTGATCGGCAACGCTTGTGACGCTATGGCGGGACTGCCGGAAAGAATTCTCACCATCAGCATCAATTCTGATGAACGTAACGGCCAGCAGCAGTGGCGCATTGACCTCTGCGATACCGGTAGCGGAGTTCCCGAAACATTACGTGACGATATCTTCCAGTCTTTTTACACCACAAAACCCAAAGGCAAAGGCACCGGTCTGGGACTGTCCATCTCGCGCGGCATTACCCGGGACCATAAAGGCGAACTTGAATTGCACAGTTCAAACGAAAAAGGCAGCACATTCCGCGTCTACCTGCCCCAAGCCGCCCCGCCGGCATAGGTAGACATTTCTTTACAAGTGCGGGGCTGTAAGTTATTATACCGCCATTATATAGTTATATGTTTGAAGCACGGTGATTCATTATTAATAAATCAAGGAGACGGTAATGAGAACATTCAGTGGGCTGTTGCTGGTTGCGATGATTGTATTGTCGAGTGGTTGTGCGGCATTCAGAATGAAAATCGGTGAGCGCGATCCGTCTGACTCTGATCCGTTGACCGCCCGTTATGATCAGCGTGACCTGCTCCAATGGGCCGAACTGGTTTCAAATGACCTGCTGGAGACCTTTCCACCGGAAAATATTGAGCATCCTATTCTGGTCGTGATGGGGATAGAAAACCGTACCACCCGCCATATCGATATGCGGGCATTGGCTGATTCAGTCACCACACACATGATGAATTCCGGCAAGCTATCATTCATAAATGCCGACCGGCGGGATGCCTTGCTGGCAGAACAGGGCTATCAAATGCAGCATGCCGCACCGGAAACCCGCGTGGCGATCGGCCGCCAGCTCGGCGCGCGCTATATGCTGACCGGCTCATTAGTTGAAATTCAGGCGGAGTCCGGCCGTCAGGTCCGGGTTTCTAAACAGGAAGATGTCTACTATCAGTTGACAGTAGAGGTTACCGATCTGGAAACCAGCCTGATCGTGGCCCGTAAGCAGCGTGACCGGTTGCGGCGTGCCAGACGCCCGCTTATCGGTTGGTAGAAGACTGTTTCAGGTCTATATACAGAAACCGTCCAACGCGGAATCAAGGCGGTGGCATTGCGTAAATCGAATGGCAGTTCGGAATCACTTGTAAAACCCGGCAGCCGATTGCATACATGGCTTTCCCTGCTGGTTACCGGTATATTAATTTCACTGGCAACCGGCTGCCGGACACCAAATCTCAACGGGGCCCGCAGGGCCTTTTATGCCGGGGATCTTGAACGCGCCGCCGAAGTTTTTCCTGATAAAACAAAAAGAGATAACCGCGTCCTGTTGCTGATGGAACGCGGAATGCTTGAGCAGACCCGCGGCAATTATGAGGAGTCGACACGGCTATGGTTGCAGGCTACGGCATTGGCGCGTGAGCTGGATTATCTCAGCTTAAGCCGGTCGTCCGCCAGTCTGGTTATCAACGACGAAACATTGGCTTTCCGCGGTATGCCTTTCGAAAGAACCCTCTGTCACGCCTTTACCGCCCAAAGCTTCATGCTGACAGGTGATTTTGAAGCTGCGGCAGTCGAAGGTCGCAACATAGTTGCGCGGCTTGAGGCACGCGACAACTTTCCTGATTGCGCTTTCAGCCGTTACATTGCCGGTTTCACATTTGAGGCCATGCGTGATATCGACGCCGCCCGGGTGCAATACCGCCATGCGGCCGCACTCGCACCCGAAGCTGATATTGATCCACAGACCGGCCGCTTTACTAACAGCCCATCCCCGGCCGGCATCTCTGGTGAATTGATTTACTTCATCGGTATCGGTCGTGCAGAATCACGCGGACCGGCCCCGGCACGTGTGGAGCTTGTTGCTGATGGCATATCACTGGGACAGGCCGTGCTATTGACAGACCGCGCCCAACTGCAGGCCGCAACCGCCGCCGCCATGGCTCTGTTGCAAACAACCAAAGCCATTACACGGATTGCCATCAAAGAGACCATCGCTTATGCGGTCGAAACTCAAAATGAAGGACTCGGTGAGTTGTTGCGCATTATTCTTTATGCACTGGAAAGGCCCGATACCCGGCATTGGGATACATTACCGCGCTGGTTGTATGTTGCACGGGTGCCGGTGCCGGATACAATGCAGGAGATTGAAGTGCATATCGCCGGAATGACAGGACGCGGAACACTGATTGTCCACCAGCCCAAACGAACCGGACGCCTGTATGCCGGCAGTGTCCGCGCATGGTAAAACCCGCCAGGCGATCCCCCGCCCCCAGTTATGCCAGCAGCAAACGGAACAGAAACCACAGGGCGAACAACGCAACGATAACCAACATCAAGATTGCTTTATTGCGCTGCTTTTCCCGCTCATAACGCAGCGGGCGGTTGGCATGGATGGCAGATGCCAGATATGCCGGAACCTGATCTGAAGTCCCCTTATCAGGTCGCACCAACCGCTCTCGCCGGACAAGATGCCCCGCTCCAGCACCTCTGGGTGTAGCCGTTGCTGTTTTTCTGCCGGATAAATCCGGAGCGTCCCTACGGATGTCAGCCTTCATCTCATCAACCTTATCGTTGTCTTTGACATGACGACTGTTCTCGGACTTGCGCAGCAAGCGCGGATTACGAATACCTTTTTCGATATCCCTGATGTCGCGCTGCAAATCAGCCAGTTCGCGTTTAACCCGTTTCTCACGCTCAGCCAATACGGATTTTTTCCTAAATAAATGCATCAAACCGCTCCGTCCGCATTCCTAAACACCAAACCCCCAAGTCACGGCAAAATATGCCGCCGCTATTATCAAGATCAGAATTGAAAGCGGCAGACAGAACGCAAAACCGGCTTTCAGCCAGAAAAGAAAGCCGCGCGGCACCCCGTCCATTTGCGGCAGCTCCCGGCGTAATGCGGCAACACTGTCGGCATCAGCACGCTCCCAGTTCGCAGCATCAATTTTCGCCAGCCCCTTACGATAAACTGTTCGTGCATCCTCAACCACTACCAAAGCCTTGTTCAATTCCATTTCAAAGCGGTCTTCCGGCCAGTTCTCCTCATTCAAGCCACGAACTTCCGAAAGTGTATCCTGAAAACGCGCCCGCATGACTGACAGCAGCTCCTGCAGGCGGGTGACACGCCCTTCTTGACGCTCGATCCGACCGATCGCCCGGTCAAGTTTGTCAACTATGTCACGCTTGCCGCCATCATACTCAGCCTGCTTGCGCCCCAACTCACTTAGTTCATTCTTTTGCCGCTCAAGCTCCTCCTGCCTGCGACGCAATTCATCAAGCTCACGCGCGGCACCGTCAA
>PXDI01000222.1 GCA_003565095.1 PVC group bacterium
AATCGAAGCGGCGCAGTACGGTTAGGGGCAGAATAACCTTGCGATATTCATTTCGTTTGTAGGGGCCTCGGAGCAGATTACAGATGCTCCAGATGAAATTCGCCAGTTGTGAATGCGTTTCCGCTGTCATTTTACTCCACAATTGCACCGCGTGAGGCATTTTGCACTACACGGGCGTAGCGTGAAAGGTAGCCGTCGGTGATGCGGGGTGTAAAGGGCTGCATTTGCGTACGGCGTGCGGCGAGTTCTTCGTCGGTGAGCTTGACGTCGAGGCGGTGGCCGGGAATATCAAGGGTGATGACATCGCCATCTTTAAGCAGCCCGATCACTCCGCCTTCAGCGGCCTCGGGCGACACATGCCCGATACAGGCGCCGCGGGTTCCGCCGCTGAAACGGCCGTCAGTGATCAGCGCCACGCTTTCGCCCAGTCCCTGTCCCATGATGTAGGATGTCGGGGCGAGCATTTCCTGCATCCCCGGACCGCCGCGCGGACCTTCGTAACGGATCACCACCATATGCCCCGGCTGGACCTTGCCGGCCAGAATCCCTTCACAGGCATCCTCCTGGCTGTCAAAAATTATGGCGCGGCCTTCAAATTGCAGCATCGATTCAGCCACGCCGGCTTTTTTGACCACGGCACCCTTTTCAGCAAGATTGCCCCAAAGAATGGTCAGTCCGCCGTCGGCGGAATGCGCTTTTTCGACCGGGTGGATGACTTCTTCATCCAGCACCTTGGCGCGTGAAACATTGCGCCAGAGTGTCTTGCCGGTGACGGTGAGGCATTTTTTATTCAGCAGGCGCGGGATTTCGCCGATGGTTTTCAGAATGGCGCTGATGCCGCCGGCGCGGTCAACGTCTTCAATATGCCAGTGTGATGACGGCGAAACCTTGCAGATATTCGGGCAGCGCTGCGATATTTTATTAATGCGCTCCAGATCATACGGCACACCGGCTTCATGCGCGATTGCCAGTGTGTGCAGAACGGTATTGGTGCTGCCGCCCATCGCCATATCGAGCGCGAAGGCGTTATCGATGGCTTTTTCTGTTACTATTTCACGTGGCAGCGGTCCGCCTTCGAGTGCCATGGTAACAATGCGTTTGCCGGCGGCGCGGTATAGTTTTTTGCGGCGCGGATCGGTTGAGAGCACTGTCCCGTTGCCGGGCAGTGCCATGCCGATGGCTTCGCACAGACAGTTCATAGAATTGGCGGTGAACATACCCGAGCAGGATCCGGCGGAGGGGCAGGCGCTGCATTCAAGCTGCTGCAGGCCTTCGTCGCTCAGTTTTCCCTGCTGGTGCGCGGCGACGCCTTCAAAAACCGAGATAAGATCCACGGTTTGCCCGTCCGGGGTATGTCCGGCGGCCATCGGGCCGCCGCTGATCATGATGGTCGGAATGTTCACCCGCACAGCACCCATCAGCATGCCGGGAACAATTTTGTCGCAATTCGGGATGCAGACCATCGCATCAAGACAATGCGCGCGCGCCATGGTTTCCACGCTGTCGGCAATCAGCTCACGGCTGGGCAGGGAATATTTCATACCGACATGGCCCATCGCTATGCCGTCGCATACGCCGATGGTATTGAATTGCTTGGGCACGCCGCCGGCGGCGCGGATGGCTTTATCGACCACCAGCGCAACTTTGTCGAGATGCACATGTCCGGGAATAAGCTGGTTAAAAGAATTGCAGATACCGATGATCGGCTTTTTGAAATCCTCTTCGGTCATACCGGTGGCGCGCATCAGACTGCGGTGCGGCGCGCGTTCCCATCCCTGTGTCACGGTTGTGCTTTTCATGGTTGTTTCCTTTATTAGGCCCCGCTCGACGACCTTGGTCGGCGAGCGGAATAATTCAAATAACCGATGCGTAAAATGTGTCAAGAGCCCGGTTTGAGCAATCGAGGTGCTTTCGCACTGTTGCTGCTCTATTCGGGCTCCATTATTGTTTTGTAACACATACCTTCATTGAAATTTCCTTGTCCGCCGACCCAAGGTCAGCGGACGCTTTTACCTCCCGAAAGTAATAAGCTTCCCCTCAATTATTCCGCAATATCCCCGGGAAACTGTGCGGTGAGGGTGATCACCCGCTTGCGAGTTGCTTCCAGAAAGTCCTCATCATCAGCATGTTCGAGAGCATCGGCGATTAATCCGGCAATCTGCCGCATTTCGTCTGTCCCCATGCCGCGCGAGGTAACCGTGGGCGTGCCGATACGGATGCCGGATGTTACAAACGGGCTTTGTGAATCAAACGGGATGGTATTTTTATTGACGATAATTCCGGCCTTATCGAGAGCGGCCGCGGCGGATTTGCCGGTGAGGCCTTGCGGGGTCAGATCCACCAGCATCAGGTGTGTATCGGTGCCGCCGGAAACCAGGCTGTAACCGCGTTTCTGCAGTTCATCAGCCATGGCGGCGGCGTTTTCGACAATCTGCCGGGCGTATTGTTTGAACGCCGGGCTGAGTGCTTCGCGGAAACAGACAGCTTTGGCGGCAATCACATGCATCAGCGGTCCGCCCTGCAAGCCGGGGAAAACCGTGCGGTCAATATCTTTGGCGTATTTTTCGCGGCACAGCACCATTCCGCTGCGCGGGCCGCGCAGGGTTTTGTGGGTGGTGGTGGTCACAAAATCGGCAAACGGCACCGGAGAAGGGTGCACCCCGCCGGCGATCAGTCCGGCGATGTGCGCCATATCAACCATCAGCAGAGCATCCACCTTGTCGGCGATGGCGCGGAAGCGCTCAAAATCGAGTGTCCGCGCATAGGCGCTGGCACCGGCCACGATCATGCGCGGTTTGCTTTCAACGGCCATTCTTTCCAGCTCGTCGTAGTTAAGCTGTCCGGTGGCCTTATCGACTCCGTACGAAACAATATTATAGAGCCTGCCGGAGAAATTGACCTTATGTCCGTGAGTAAGGTGTCCGCCGTGATCAAGGCTCATCGCCATGATGGTATCGCCCGGGTTCAATGCGGCAAAGTAGACCGCCATATTGGCGGAGCTGCCGCAATGCGGCTGGACATTGGCGTGTTCGGCACCGAAAAGCTCTTTCGCGCGGTCGATCGCCATGCGCTCGGCGTCATCGACATAGTCGCAACCGTTATAGTAGCGTTTGGCCGGATAGCCTTCGGCATACTTGTTGGTCATTACCGAACCCTGAGCCTGGCGCACGGCACGGCTGCAGGTGTTTTCGGAAGCAATCAGGTTCAGGCAATCGGCCTGACGGCGGATTTCGGAATTGATGGCGGCATAGATTTCCGGATCCTGTGCGGCAATCGCATCGGCATCCCGCTGCTGCTGTTCAATGATCGAGATTTTGCGGATACGGCGGGCATGGCGGCCGTTATCGGTGAAAGGATGCTGCTGCCAGGTTTTTACAATGGCGGTAATGTCATCCTTGCCAAGCACTTTACCCGGCAGCACCAGTATGTTGGCATTGTTGTGGGTGCGTGCTTTTTCGGCCATGTCCTGATTCAGGCATAGTGCCGCCCGCACGCCCGGAAACTTATTGGCGGCAATCGACATACCGATGCCGGCGGTGCATACCAGTACGCCCTGATCCGCGCGGCCGCTGCCGACCGCGCCGGCCACCAATGATGCAAAATCCGGATAATCAACCGAGGTGGTATCTGTGCAGCCGAAATCCTCCACCGCCGCACCGCTTTCTGTCAGCAGGGATTTGACATGTTCTTTTATTTCAAATCCGCCGTGATCCGCGCCAATCGCCATCTTCATTTGCAACTACTCCTAAATAATGATTTCACTGCCCAAAAAAGAATATTAAATCACAAATCCAGGCCGTTGACAAACTCATACAGCCCCGGCATGGCGCGGCTGATGGCATCGCGGGTTTTGCGGTAAACATCAACGGACATGCCGATGGGGTCGGCCAGATCCATCAACCGTCCGCCCGGGGATGCAAAACTCATCAATAAAAATGTTTTCTGAGAAATATCGGGATATTGTCTGGTGAGCTGTTCACAATGACCGCCGGTCATGCCGACAATCACCGCGGCGGATTGCACCAGTTCGGCGCTGACCGGGCGACTGCGGTGAACGGTCAGATCGATACGGCATTCTTTGAGTGCCTGCACCGCTTCAGGACTGGCGGCCTGACCGTAGCCGGCCGCCAGTCCCGCGGAAACAGCATCCCAACGGCTCTTGTGCTGTTTGTTGTACTGGCGGAAAACATATTCCGCCATCGGGCTGCGGCAGACGTTGCCCGTGCACACAAACAGAACAAGTTGGGGTTTATTTTGCATTATCCTGCTTGCAGTTTTGTCTGCACGGCCTTATCGCCCTTATAGACTTTTTGCTTCAGGCGTTTTTTGTAAGCGGCGAACTTTTTGGCCAGACCCGGACGCGAAAGCGCCATGATCTGCACCGCGAAAAGCGCGGCATTGATCGGGCCGGCGCTGCCAAGTGTAACGGTTGCCACGGGAATACCCGCCGGCATCTGGATGGTGGAAAGCAGAGAGTCGATTCCGTTAAGCGCGCCGCCCTTGACCGGAATGCCAACTACCGGCAGGGTGGTGTGCGCGGCCAGTACGCCGCCCAGATGGGCTGCGCCGCCTGCGGCGGAAAGGATTACCTTGATTCCGCGACGGGCTGCTCCGGCGGAATACTGTGCTGCGTCATCCGGGGTACGGTGCGCGGAAATCACCCGCACTTCGTATGCTACATCGAATTCCGCCAGCGTTTTTGCTGCGCTTTCGAGCAACGGCCAATCGGAATCGCTCCCCATTACAATCGCTACCTCAGGTTTCTTCACTTTTGCTGCCATATCTATCGCTGCCTTTCCTTGTTTGGAGTGTGGCGGCTTGACGCCGCACTAATTAATAACTATCAGCCTCTCAGTCCCTTTTGCGCAATATCCCGGCGGAAATGCGCATCTGCGAAACTTATCATTTCCACTGCGCGGTAGGTGTTTTCCACCGCCGTTTGCAAATCAGCTCCGGTATTGGTTACCCCCAGCACCCGTCCCCCGGCCGTTAGCACCTTTCCGTCCATCGCCTTGGTTCCGGCATGGAAAACGGTCGCACCGGTTGCTTTTTCGGCGGAACTGATGCCGTTGATTTCGTCACCCTTGCGGTAATCACCGGGATAACCGCCCGCTGCCATTACCACGCATACGCATGCCTCGTCTTTCCATTTCAGCATGTCTTCAGTAAGTCCGCCCTTGGCACAGGCAAGCAGCGCCGGCAACAGGTCGCCGTCAATACGCGGCAGAACCGCCTGGGTTTCCGG
>PXDI01000301.1 GCA_003565095.1 PVC group bacterium
ACAGTTTTGAAATGACGGTGACCAACAATGCGGTTCTGACGTGGCAGTGGGCAACGAACTACTGGCTGGAGGTCACGGATGACCTGAACGGCTCGGTGGATGTAGCTGACGGCTGGTATGCGGCCGGAACCAACTTGTGGCTGACGGCCACGCCGTCCAACGGCTATACGTTCGCGGGCTGGTCCGGCGATGTAATCCCAGGCTATGAGAACGACAACCCGCTGGAAATCTTCATGGACGCGCCCAAAACGCTGACGCCGTCGTTCACGCTGGCGGATTACGATATCACCGCCACGGCGGGAGCAGGCGGCAGCATCGTGCCGGAAGGCGAAGTGTGGGTGACGCACGGTTCGAACATGACCTTCACGATTACACCGGATACCGGCTACTACATTGCTGACGTGGATGTCAACACCGTATCGGTCGGCGCGACCAACGAATACACCTTTATCGCCGTCACCAACGGCGGGCAGACGATCAATGCCACATTTGCGTTGAACGAGTATACTCTGACATATAATGCCGGGCCTGGCGGAACGATCAGCGGCGTGGCGACGCAGATTGTCACACACGGATCGGATGCCACGATGGTCGAGGCAGTGGCGGACAGCGGTTACCACTTTGTCGAATGGGATGACGGTATTCTCACCGAGCAGCGAACCGATACGGCAGTGACCAATGACATTACCGTCACCGCACAGTTCGCGGTGAATGAGTATGAACTGGTTGTTGAATCCGCCCACGGCACACCTGCTCCAGCGGCGGGCGTTTACACCAATACCTACGGGATGGTGCTGACCAACACCGTAGATGCCGTCGTCCTCGACGGCACGACCACCCAGTATGTCAGCACCGGCTGGGTGATGACTGGCAACGAGCCGTTCAGTGGCGCGACCAACAGTTTTGAAATGACGGTCACCAACAACGCGGTGCTCACCTGGCAGTGGGCAACGAACTACTGGCTGGAGGTCACGGATGACCTGAACGGCTCGGTGGATGTCGTCGACGGCTGGTATGCGGCCGGAACCAACTTGTGGCTGACGGCCACGCCGTCCAACGGCTATACGTTCGCGGGCTGGACGGGCGATGTAATCCCAGGCTATGAGAACGACAATCCGCTGGAAATCTTCATGGACGCGCCCAAGACGCTGACGCCGTCGTTCACGCTGGCGGATTACGATATCACCGCCACGGCAGGGCTTGGCGGCAGTATCATGCCGGAAGGCGAAGTGTGGGTGACGCACGGTTAAAACCAGACTTTCACGATTACACCGGATGTCGGCTACTACATTGCTGACGTGGATGTCAACGCCGTATCAATCGGCGCGACCAACGAATACACCTTTATCGCCGTCACTAACGGCGGGCAGACGATCAATGCCACATTTGCGTTGAACGAGTACACCGTGACCTACCTTGCCGGTGCTGGCGGAACGATCAGCGGCGTGGCGACGCAGATTGTCACACACGGATCGGATGCCACGATGGTCGAGGCAGTGGCGGACAGCGGTTACCACTTTGTGCAGTGGGATGACGGTATTCTCACCGAGCAGCGAACCGATGCGGCAGTGACCAATGACATTACTGTTAATGCGCTGTTCGCTATCAGTGAATATGCACTTGTTATAGAATCCGCCCACGGCACACCTGCTCCAGCGGCGGGCGTTTACACCAATACTCACGGTACGCCGGTAAATGCCAATGTGGATGCGGTCGTCAATGCCGGAAGTACGCAATATGTCAATATCGGCTGGAGCGGTACCGGCAGTGTGCCGCTGTCTGGAGCGAGTAATGCAGTCAGCTTTGTTCATAACGAAAACTCTTCCCTGACATGGTTGTGGGCGACTGAGTTCTGGCTGGAAGTCGGAACAGCCGCCAACGGGTCGGTAGACGAAGTTTCGCAGTGGGTGGCGGAAGGCGTCAATTTGACCTTGCTGGCGACTCCCGATGCGGGCTACTCATTCGCCGGCTGGGCGGGGGATGTTGATCCCGGGCAGGAAAATGATAATCCGCTTGAACTGCTGATGGATCAGTCGCGGGCGGTAGTGCCGCAGTTTGTTGAGGCATCCGGTTTGGTGCAGGTGACGATCATTCCACCGGCGGCTGTGACGGCCGGCGCGCAATGGCGGTTGACATCTGGACCGGATACCGGCTGGCAGGCCAGCGGAGCGACGGTTGCTGTTCCGCCTGCCGGCTCACCATATACTATCACATTCCAGGATATAGCTGGCTGGACACGGCAGACAGATATGACCGGTATTGAGGTTGTCGATGGTGTTACCACTAACCGCACGGCCGAATACCTGATGGGCGACATGGTATTGATCCCGGGCGGTACTTTCCAGATGGGGCTTTCCGCCACTATGGATGGCCATCCGGTCGAATTGAGTGATTTCTATCTGGATGTCCGTCCGGTCTCGATCGGCCAGTTCATGGATTTTGCGGTTGCCACCGGCATAACCATGCCCCCGCCGCCCACCTGGGGCGGGGATACGGGCTTGACCTGGGGTGGGCTTGATCCGTCACTGCCGATGGTGAATGTTACCTGGAATCAGGCCAAGGCCTATGCCGACTGGGCGGGCAAGCGGCTGCCGACCGAGGCGGAATATGAATATGCGATGCGCAGCGGGTTCGCCAACCGGGTGTACCCGTGGGGCAACACGATCAATGCCGGCAATGCCAATTATGGAAACAATGTCGGCCAGCCGACAGTACCGGGCACCTATCCGATCTCGGCCTACGGCTTGTACGACATCGCCGGGAATGTCTGGCAATGGTGCTCCGACTGGTATGCGTTTATTCCGGCTGGAGGTGACACGGTGGTCAATCCGACCGGTCCGGGATCGGGAACCTACAAGATAATCCGCGGAGGATCATTTATCAGTCGTGAGTCGCGGCTGGAGAATGCGCGGCGCTTTTACTATACGGCCGATACCCGCAGTACCGATCTCGGTTTCCGCTGCGCGGCTGATGTGCCCAAGGGAACCTCGACTTCATCTGATGATGAGATTGAAGAGACCGCTCTGCCGGAATGGTGGACTGAATGGCATTTCGGTGACGGTTCCGGTAATGAAAAGGAAAGCGGGGTTGATCCGGATGCCGATTCCGATGGCGACGGCATGACCGATGGTGAGGAATTCCTTGCCGGCACCGATCCAAACGATCCCGACTGCGTGCTGGCGGTCGAGAGCGTCACGCTTACGGCTGACGGGATTGTTGTTGAATGGCAGAGCGTAGCCGGTAAATATTACACTTTGCAGCGCAGCGGGGATTTGATGGGCGGTTTTGATAGTATTGCCACCGGCATTGCCGGAACCCCGCCGCTGAACAGCTATCTCGACCAGCCGGAGGGCAATGGGCCGTGGTTCTATCGCGTGATGGTAGAGTAGGGGCTAGAGCTAGGGCGTAGAGCTTCGAGCATAGAGCGCATGGGAAACGGCATCACAAAGTCATCAAGTCATGAAGTCAACGACGGAACTGAATGGATAATAAAATGAGAAATGCTGATATAAGTAGTTTTTTGGCACTGGCGGTTTTTATGCATCTTTGTTGTGGTGTTATAGCCAGTGAGTTTAATGCGCTCTTGGAGCAGATGGAGCCGCCCGCGCGCTTTGCCGATCATATACCACAATTTTCCGTTGCAGAGCGGAAATTCACATTTCAGTCGAAAGACGGTGAATGGAACTGGAAGTTCTATGTAATCAAAGATGGTGAGCGCTATGTTGGGGTGATGCCGACAACCGGTTTTCATGGCGGCACAATTTATATGCTTACGTTTAATCCGTCTGCAGCCCCGGCTGAACTGAATATGCCGAAGGAGCGTTGGCATATTGATACCGCCATCGGCTATGCCAATCGCACCGATCAATTCATTCCCGACCGCAACGGCAGCAAAGAATGGAACATGAAGGACACGTCGGAGTGGATTGTGGCCGGGGATGGGAGTACGCTAACGCTGGTCAGGCACTTTAAAGGTAAGCACGAATTCAAAAAATGGGAACACCGGACAAACGGGGAAATTGAAGTTGATCATACCGGTACGTTTGTATTGAGTTGCGATCCTGTGCTGGGATATGTGTTGACATCCACATGGGATACCGGTCTTACTCCGGGGGCCCCGACCGGCCAATACACCAGCCTGATGCCGCCCGGTCTGAGCAACCCGTGGCCATGGGCCGGAGTATGTCAGCGTGTCGCGCTCTGTCCGCGCGGCAGTGACGGATATGAGGGATGGGCGTTGAACGGAACTGCGGTTGACCGTGCCGGAGGTGATGACTGGATCCGTAACGGCGGCTTCGGGGTTTTTCTGGATCAGGATTCCGGCTGGTCATGCACAATGACCGTTGCCGGCGGTGATGCAAAGCTTGCCATCTGCAATGTTCATGCCGATCTGGATTATATTGTGCAGTGGCCGAAAGATATTGACCCGGATGAAAACGGGCTGCTGCGGCACAAGGTGGTTATCAGGATGCTGGCTATGCCGCCTGAGCTTACCGCGTATGTCTGGAATAATATGCAAATGCGATATACCGGGAACCACACAGTGATCTTTCCGCTGCAGCAATTGGAGGACTTTGAGGAGCAGCCGCTGACACTTGACACTGTAAAGCGCGGCTTCACATTTGGCCGGCACGCCTCCGGGGATATGATTACGACAAATGCAGCCTTCAGCGGAACGAAATCAGTGCGTGTGAGGGGGATGCTTTGGCCCAATATTCCGCAGATTGTCCTGCGTCCAGGTGTGCGCTACCGTTTGGAGGCGATGATGCTGGTAGAGCCGCCGGATGAAGGTCAATTGGCGGCATTTGCCGCAAGACAGCAGGCGCAGATTGAACGGCGCCGCGCTGACCGGCAGCGCCGTATTGAACAGCTTGAAAACCGGGACCGGGAGGTTCCTGATGATTTGAGGCAACCGATACCTGACTATGTTTTGCCGGAAGTGTCCGCTGAAGCATATATCACCGCACATCAGTACGAATGGACGCCGCATCATGGTCAATGGACTATTGAACAGGAAACCAACCGCGTAAAGGCCGGTGATGGCTGGCAGAAGGTGTCTCTGGAGTTTATTGCTCCCGATTGGGGGCCGTTTGTCGATATCAGATTCAGAACCACGCTGGATGCCGAAGGTTACATGGACGACTTCTTTTTCGGCGAAGTGGAATAGGGGCGCATCTGCGATTAGGTGCAAATACTTTATAGTTCAG
>PXDI01000226.1 GCA_003565095.1 PVC group bacterium
AGCCCGGATTGAGCAAGCAGAGCGCATTGCTCAATCCTTGCACTTTTTCGGGCACTATTCTGCTTTTCACATAACCATTCATCATAATTATCTTGTCCGCCGAGCAAGCTCAGCGGACGCTTGGGCGCAACAATCTGTCTGTCCCTGTTTTTCTGTTTTTGATGAGAGAAACCCGGCAAAAGAAAACATGACCATAATACCAGACAGACACTTGTGGAATTGGTGGCTTGCCGGCGTAGTTCGCAGCGAGTCATACAAGCCCGGCTTCGTCACGTGAGGACACGTGGTCTCCGCTACGCTGCGAACGAAGACTGGTGGGCGATACAGGACTCGAACCTGTGACTTCTACCGTGTGAAGGTAGCGCTCTAGCCGACTGAGCTAATCGCCCCCGTTTTCCAGATGCCGCAAGATGACACATTCCGGCCGCTGGTGTCAATACTTTCAGTATTCAACGCTCTACGCTTTTCATCCACTCTTGACTTGCCGGAAGCCTTGTGGGATTTTTCTACATATGAAACAGATGGTCTTAGTTATTGCTATATTAATTTTAGCTACCGCAAATGTGCGGGCGGAATTTACGCGGCTGGAGAATCTGCGACTGGTTGATCATCCGGGCAATGACGGGGACAGCTTCATGGTAACCGACGGGAAAGACAAATGGGTGTTGCGGTTATATTTTGTTGATTGCCCGGAATCCGATGCCGGGGACGAGACAATGCTGCGGAGGTTGCGGGAACAAACACGTTATTTCGGCCTTGAACGCCATTCCGAGACTATCACTTATGGAAAGAAAGCGTACGAAGCGGTCAAGGAATGGCTCTCCGAGCCATTCACCGCCTACACCACCCATGCCGGCGCAATGGGACGTTCCAGTATCCCTCGTATTTTTGCGTTTGTGGTTACCGCAGACGGCGATGACCTTGACATGCTGCTGGTAAAAAACGGTTTTGCGCGCAGCTTCGGCGTGGGCAGACGCGACCACCGCGGAATGCACCGCGATGACAGGCAGTCTTATCTGGAAGATCTTGAAGTGGCGGCAATGTTGGGCCGCCGCGGCATCTGGCAGGCAACCAATCCGGAGAAGATCGCCGAATTACGCGCTGTCCAGCGTGCCGAAGAACGTGAATTGCAGGTAATCAGGCGTGAACTTGGACTTGGTCCAATTGCAGAAGGGGAAACCATCTGCCTGAATACCGCCAGTATTGAAGAGTTGCAGAGGCTGCCCGGCATCGGCCCGGCCCTCGCCGACCGGATCGATCGGGCACGCCCCTATGATAACATCGATGATTTGTCTATCGTCAGCGGGATTGGTCCGGTTATGATTTCAAGACTGCGGGATTTTCTAGTAATCAATAGCGAGACGCGGGCATCAGGAGATTAAGGGCAAGTATGATAATCGCGATAATGTCGCTGTTGACGGTTCTGTTTATCACTCTACTGATTAGCAGACTGGGTGCAGTTGCGCTACATCTTACCGGCATGTCGGAGGAAACCGCCCGTTTCCAGGCTCGCTCCGCCCTTTCCGGAGTAGGTTTTCCAACCCGTGAAGCCGAACTGGCGGTAAATCATCCTGTCAGACGGAAAATCATCATGTGGCTGATGCTGGTCGGGAACATCGGCGTCCCAACCGTCGTAGCCACAACGGTGGTCTCCGTAATGACCGGGCTGCAAGCCGATAACTGGTGGTGGCCGGTTCTGGTATTTGTCTGCGGTGTAACCGCATTGATTCTTTTCGGCAGCAGCAAAATTGTTGCCGTTTATCTCAATAAATTCTTCTCGTGGGGCTTGAACAAATGGACCGACCTTGAAGCCCGCGACTACAATTTTCTGCTGAACCTGCAAGATGGCTATGCGGTTTCTGAGATGCTGGTGGAAAGTGACGACTGGATTGACGGCCGCACGCTCCAAAACGCCGCACTTGCACAAGAAGGCATCCTGGTGCTGGGAATCCGCAGTCCGGAAGGCGCATATCTTGGAACCCCGCGGGCAAGAAATGTAATAAAAGCCGGCGACAACCTGATCCTTTACGGGCGGATTGAACGCTTGCAGGAACTGGGGCGCCGCCGTAAGGAAACAGGCGATGCCGCACACGCGCTTGCCGTCGGTGAACACGCAGCGGAAACCATGGCACCGCCCGGCGACAACAAGGCGGTCGATAAACTGCTCAAAACCATTCATAAAGTCCTGCAACACCGCTAAATCCCCGTCACACCACTTTTTGCTTGTTACGGGACAGCACTAACATTACATTTCTATCTCAAAGGTCTCCGGAGGCATATCCCGGGAGTGTTTTATTAACGTTAGTAAGGAGTTCGGGCGATGGATTACGGCTTTACAGAAGAACAGATGATGATTAAAGACCTCTGCCGCCAGATTGCGGAAGAGAAAATCAAGCCGGTACGTGAACATTATGATGTCACCGGTGAGTTTCCATGGGATATTGTCAAAGTGATGGCGGAAGCCGATCTGTTCGGTCTTTCAATTGAAGAGCAATACGGCGGCATGGGCGGCGGCGTCCTTGATACGGTTCTCGCCGTGGAAGAACTGTCCAAGGCCTGCGGCGGCATTGCCCTGGCTCTCGCAGCTACCGGACTGGGAACTTACCCGATCCTGCTTTTCGGCAACGAAGAACAGAAAAAGAAGTACCTGCCGAATATCGCGGCCGGCAAAACGCTGGCGGCATTCTGTCTGACCGAAGCCGAAGCCGGCAGCGATGCGGGCGGCACTCAGACCACCGCCGTGCGCGATGGCGATGAATTCATCCTCAACGGCACAAAGCAATGGATTACCAACGGCAGTGAAGCCGAAATCTATACCGTGGTTGCCATGACGAATAAGGCCAAGGGGCCGCGCGGTGCCAGCGCCTTTATCGTTGAAAAAGGCACTCCGGGACTCTCCTTCAGCAAGAAAGAGAACAAGATGGGCATCCGGGCGTCAGCGACAACCGAGGTCATCTTCCAGGATTGCCGCATCCCCGCCGAAAACATGATCGGACGCGAGGGACAAGGCTTCATGGTGGCAATGAAAACTCTCGACAAATCACGTCCGGGCGTGGCCGCTCAGGCACTCGGCATTGCCGCAGGCGCGCTTGATGAAGCCATTCAGTACAGCCGTCAACGCCGCCAGTTCGGTAAAACTATCTGCTCATTCCAGGGGATCCAGTTCATGCTGGCCGATATGGCAACACAAGTTGAGGCATCCCGCGCTCTGGTTTATCAGGCTTCACGTCATATTGACTTGGGCCATAAGGATATCAGCCGTGAATCCGCCATGTGCAAGCTGCTTGCCGCCGATACCGCCATGCGTGTAACCACAGATGCGGTCCAGATTTTCGGCGGATACGGCTACATGAAGGAATATCCGGTCGAAAAAATGATGCGCGATGCCAAGATCACGCAGATATATGAAGGCACCAATCAGATTCAGCGTGAAGTTATTGCTCTGAGCCTGATTAAGGAAGCAGCGAAAAAGCGCTGAGATATGCCGTTGATTCCAGCAGATGGCGGGATCCATGAGTGAACCGAAACCGGATAAGTGGTTCATACGTAAACCGGACGGATCGGTATACGGACCGGAGACACTTGAAGTGCTCTGCGAATGGGCCGCTGAATGCCGGGTAGTTGCCGGAAATCAGGTCTCACGCGACAAACACACCTGGACTGCGGTTGAAAATGTTCCCGAATTGAAGATGGAATGGGTGGCTGAGCTGCCCGATGGACGTAAATACGGCCCTTTCCATTTAATGGGAACACACGAACTGCACAAACACGAAGTGCTGCCACCTGAAGCAAAACTGATCAACCGTCATACCGGGGAAAGCCGAACGGTCGAAGAGCTCATCAGCGAGAAAAAACTCCACCGGCAGAAACCGCTTTTTGAAATGGAGGAATCCGGCGACGATGAACAGCCGGAACTCCTGTCAGGCAAAAACGCCGGAGGTAAGTCACGCCGGCGTAAACAGGTTCAGGAAGATTCTGAGCCCCCCCCATCCACGGCAGATGAGGACGAAGCCGGCCTCGCGGAAAAGCAAAATGAAAGTAACGAAACAGCCGTGACCGAAATTAAAGATAATATAGATGAGCCGGTCGAAGAACCTTTGGCTGACATTGAAGCTGAAGAAGAATCCGTCACTGATGACGTTGCCATCACTGATAATGATGCTGATTCAGCGGATGATGCAGAAATCACCGAATCTCCCATGCCGGAGGAAGATAATATACCGGCAGAAGCATCCGAGGAAGAACCGGCTGTCAGCCGGGAAGCCGCCCCGGGTGACCTTGCCCCGGAAACGGATGCGGCAGCTCCGCGTGGTGCACACAAAGAGCTTGAACGTAAAGTGGCGGCACTGGAAGCCGCGCTGGCGGCCGAGCGTGAAATGTTTGAGACCCGTCAGCGGGAAGCCGCCGATGCACTTGAGCTGCTGGAAAAACGCATAGAGGAGCAGGCCGAAGAGCAGCGGCGCGAACGCGAAGAATGGACTAAAGAGCAGAACGAACTCGAACAGGAACTGGCGACACGCAAAGAACTGTGCGATGTTGAGCAGCAGGAAATCAGTGAGATGCGCAGACGCCTCGCTGAGAGCGAAAACAAACTGCGCAAGCAGGAAGAGCTTCACAATCAGGAAATTGCAAAATGGCAGACAAGGGTGAAGAACATTGAACATGAGAACAGTGCAATGCGCATTCCTGTTGAACGGACTGCATCAAGCGGCCCGTTCAGAAATGCCGCCATAATCTTACTGCTGGCCGGACTGGTCTTCTCGCTGGTTACTTGCTTCCGGCGCAATGACGATGACGAATCAGTGATAACCGCCGAAACGGCTGATGCCGACGATTATACGCCGGCATCACCACCCGCTGAGGCGGCAGTGGCAACATTGCCCCCCGCAACAGAGTCGCAGCGGCACCCTGCCGCCGCCACGCAAATCCAGTCAATCAATGTTGAGGGATTGAACGTTGAATGGGTCGGTACGAACTGCCGGATCACTTTCAACGATCCATTGTTTGCCCAAATGGATCGCCTGACTGCGCGCGGGATTGAACAACTCAACAGCCTGGCACGCCAGCTTATACCGCACAACCGGCAGTACCGGCTGCGAATAACCGGCCACACCGATAACCAGCCCCTGTCCCGCACATCAAGATTTGCCGACAACCGGGAGCTTGCCGCGGCGCGCGCGCGCGCGGC
>PXDI01000059.1 GCA_003565095.1 PVC group bacterium
CGAGGCGCGCTGCACCGCCCCTTATAGAAGGTCCGATGTTACCAACAGGCAGGAGCGGAGAGCCCCTCGAAGCTCCTAGCTCCTGCCTGTTGATAACATCGCCAAAAGTTCGACAACACAACGGAGTTCATCTTATTATGTTGCAAGACACGCACCGTACGGAGACGAATGCTGCCCCACGACTCATGAAGTCTGTTTGTAGATTTTCGCTCCGTACGGCGCGCTTTGACGCCAAACGAACACTCAAGATGGCGCCAACAGATGGCCCAACTATAAGGAATTCGATTTGTCAAAGCAAGCGTGTTGTTGTGTTCAACCCAAAAGCAGTAAGGAGGGTAACGAGATGAATACGGGCTATGCCTTGTTGGTCGGACTGGACTGGGCGGATCAGAAACATGCGTTGTGTTGGCGTATAGCCGGTGCAGGCAAACCGCGTTCAACGATGCTGGAGCACACACCGGAACGGATTAACGAATGGGTTTCGGAGCAGTTGGCCAAACAGCCGGGAGGGCGGATTGCCGTGTGCCTGGAACAGAAAAACGGCCCGGTGGTGCATGCCCTGATGGGATATGCGGAAGTGGACTTGTACCCCGTCAATCCCGTGACCTTGGCTAAATACCGGGAGGCATTCTGTCCCAGCGGCGCGAAGGACGATCCCAGCGACGCGGCGTTGCTGCTGGATCTGCTTGAACGGCATAGGGAAAAGTTAAGCGTTTGGCGGCCGGATACGGAAGAGACCCGCCTGTTACAACGGCTCTGCCAGGACCGGCGCAAAGCCGTGGATATGCGTACCAAGGTTTGCAACAGCCTGCGCTCGAAGCTCAAGGAGTACTTTCCCCAGGCTTTACAACTGGTTGGAGACGACCTGACCACGGAGATGTGCTGTGCATTTCTCTGCAAATGGCCTTGTTTTGAAACTGTGGCCAAAGCGCAGCCGAACACGCTGCGTAAGTTCTATCACCGACACAACGCCCGCAACGAAGCGAAGATCGACGAACGCTTGAAGATGATCGCCGGCGGCCGGCCGCTGACGACCGACAGGGCTGTTGTCGAATCCGGTATCCGCTGGACCAGAACACTGATTCCGCAAATCCGCACATTAAACCGTGCTGTTGAAGAATACGATCAACGGATACGCCAAATCTTCAAGGATCATCCCGATGCGCCGATCTTTAACAGCCTCCCAGGTGCCGGCCCTCAATTGGCTCCTCGGCTGTTGACAACCTTCGGCACGGATCGCGACCGCTTCAAAACCGCCGGCGATATAGCCACGCTCAATGGCGTCGCCCCGGTCATCGAACGCAGCGGCAAACAAACCTGGACTCATTGGCGTTGGCATTGCCCAAAATTCATGCGCCAAAGTCTTGTTGAATTTGCCGGACATTCAATCGGTTATTCGGCATGGGCCAAGGCATATTACGATGAGCAAATCGGACGAGGAAAAAAACACAATGCCGCTGTACGCGCCCTGGCATTCAAATGGGTTCGGATAATATTCCGATGCTGGCAGACACAAACGACTTATGATGAGGCCGCTTATCTGAACGCCCTAAAGCTACACGGCTCATGGATCCCTGAAACCCTTAGAAAAACAGCATGATCACAGCAAAAAACAGCACAAAAAAAACGTTGACGGACTTACTCAGATGTCTACAAACGCGGCATCCGCCAACATAGACACGGTGAAACCCCTTAAGCTAGCGCCATTCCTGTCTGTCCCCAATATTTTCCCAATATTTTCTCCTATATCTCTTGATAAATGTAACATAGTATAACTTTTCTGTTGTATTATGTTACTGATATTTGTATTGTTGCATTATGAACGATGTCAAAATAGATACGATTGAACAAATCCAGCGGATCATTGCCGGGATGGTGGCGTCGAATCCGTCCGGGCGCAATCTGCTTTTAATCGGCGGGTTCCGCTACCGTTTTCTGGATCACAGCGTCAGGGTATCGGATGACATCGATTATCACTGGGGTGGTGACGCAAAAAATAAACAGCAGGAGTTGTTGAAGCTTTTTGAGCGCCGTCTGCTTCCTGAAGTAAAAAAACGTTTCAATCTTGACGGCCAGGCAACAGCGCATTCCGGTCCGGAAGCCGATAGCACCGCTGTGATCATTATAGACCTGGCATTCTGGGGAGGTGACTCATCCGTTGGCCGAATTGAAATTCCGGTTGAGATTACGAGGATCGTTTGTGCCGACAAATTAGAATTGCGCACGGCTTCCGGTGTGATTTATCCGACCGTTTCCGATGCCGATATGATCGAAAGCAAAATACTGGCGGTATTCAACCGGGTCTATCTGCGTCACAGGGATTTGCTTGATATTTATCTCTTCAAAGATCATCTGCATCCGGATTCAGGCACCCGTTTGGCGGCGAAGATCAGTGTGCTGCAAATTTCAGAAACGGATATACAGAAGCGTTATGCAGATTTGATTCAGCATTCAGATTATCATGCTCGTACCATTCAGGAAGTTATTAATACCCAGATTGACAGCACCGCGGCAGAGCATTTGCAGGATGCCGGAGGAGCGGCGGTTGTTTTAAGGGAAAGCCTGAATGTTATAGAAGCAGTAATCCCGACAGGGGACTATCATGCGGATGATTGAATGGAGCAAAACTCTTGAGCAACAGCGGCGTGACTATGGCAAGACCGTTTTCAGCGTAACGGAACTGGCCAATATTTCCGGCCTGTCTCCGCGTTCGCTTAATATGGCGTTGCAACGTTTGATAAAATATGGCGTCCTGCAGCGTTACAGCACCGGCCGTTACGGGCTGCCCGGTGGTTCCCGCGCGGAAGATATTGTTCCCTCGCTTGACAGTCTGGCATATATCACGGGACTCTATGTTCTATATGATCAACAGGTCATTACTCAAAAACAGCGGCAAATAACTTGTTTTACACGTCGCAGGCACAACCGCGGCAGAGTGCGCGAAACTGCCTGTGGAAAAATTGTTTTCATGTGCGTTGCAACAGCAGTGTATGCTCCGCCATTAGACTCCGTGACCGCCTCATTGGAGCAAGCCTTTTGTGACGCATTATACATCTGCCGTAAACGGGGTGTAAGAATAAGTGAGCTTGTTACATTCCGCAACCTGGACAGGGTCGACAAGGTTATGGTCAACGAGATGCTATATAAATATCCTGTGTCCGTCCGTCACGAAGCAGGTGTAATATTAAGCATCAATCAACATCCGGCAGGTACGCGCCGTGCTGTTTGAGGGTTGCGCGCAGAGCGTCGGTATCAACCGCGCGGATATCTTGCCGTTCATCGGCGGCAGCCATTGCCGCGGCAACACCGGCTGCTTCACCCATGCACAGACACACCGGCATCACCCGCGTGCTGCCCTGGACTGCGCGGTCAGTTGAAATGCTGCGGCCCGCTACCAGTACGTTGCGCAGTCCCTTGGGCGTCAGGCAGCGGTAGGGTACGCCATGTGATTCGCCTTTGCCCATGTGCAGCGCAGTTCCATGCCCTTCCATAATCGTGCCGATCTCTTTTTTCTTGTGATGAATATCAATAAAATAATTGTTGCGGCAGATTTCATCTGTAAAGCTGCGCTTCTCCGCAAAGTCCTGTTCAGTGAGAATATAATCGCCAATGACCCGGCGCGTTTCACGAATGCCCATCAGCGATCCGGTTTCAACCAGAAAGCTATTGGCAAAAGCTTCCGGCCAATATTCCGCCAGCGCGTCGCGGAACTGTTTCGCCATCCTCCGTCCGGCAATCAAAGCCTTACTGACGGTTGCCGGATCTGTATTATCGACTTCCCACAGGTGCCCCGCATTGAACCCGATCACCCCGGGGCCGACGATATTGTTGCAGGAATGGCGGTCGGGAATTAACGGGTATTTGCCGTCGGCGAGGATTCTGTCTATGATTCCGTTTTTCTCACTGTTTTTGAAAGGACGCCAGTCATGGGTGTAGGCATACATGTCGACATTCGCCAGCATGAAGCAATGTGTTGCCGGCTGCATTTCTCCGTCTTCGTCGCCTTTGATAAATTCCGCACCGGCCCATGCCGCCAGGTCGGCGTCACCGGTGCAGTCAATATAGATTTTAGCGCGTAATGCGCTCAACCCGGATTTATTGGCGGCAATGATGGTGCTGACGGAATCGTCAGCAGTTTTTTCGACTGCTGTCACTTGTGTGTTGAACAATACTTTGGCTCCGTTTCCGGTAACCAGATCATCGTAGATGCGTTTCAGCAATTCGGGGTCGATCGGTGTCCAGTCAAAGCGGGTTGGTGGCACATGCGGCATTCCGGCCATACAGGTTTTCAATACTTTTTCGCCCATGCCGCCATAGATGATTCGTTCCTTGTCGGTGAAAGGGCACCATGCCGGTACAAGCCCGTTAGTACCCATTCCGCCAAGAATACTGGTTGCCTCGATCAGCAAGGTTCTGGCTCCGGCACGTGCCGCCGCCGCCGCCGCGGTACAACCGGCCGGCCCGCCGCCGGCAACAATAACATCCCAGCTTTCGTCATAGGGAATTTCGCGTTGAGACAGGGTATAAGTGCTCATTTTTCCAACTCCTTCTTGTTTACAAAAGGCATATAAATAGCACTTTCATTAGGGATGTTGTAAAGTTAAATCTGTTTACGGTGGTGAATAAACGAAAAAGGCGATCTTGAGCCCGAGTAGGGCAAGCTTGGGGCAAGGTAATTCTTTTGCTCAATCACGGGAGTGCCTTTCGTTGGTTCAAAACATTATATTGCGATATCTTAAGTGTTTCATCATGTGTTATTCTCAATATCCAGCAACCAACCCGCCGTCGCCTTCGGCTATGGCGTGGCACGGCAAGGAATATCCAATTTCCAAGGAAAATTCGTCTTCTGTTCTTTTTCTGGCCTTGTTCGGTTGGAAATTCCTTGTTGGATATTGGGTTTTGTTATTAAAGATTTATCTGTCAATCGTTTAGGTTAAACGCGCACCCGTGCCGAATTGCTGAGCAAGCCCCGGCCTGCCTTGACAAGTTATGCTGTAATCTGCTGTACTCATCTTGATGTACCGCAAATCTTTTCAACTAATTTGCTGTAGCTGCGTCATGGCGGCATTATTGATACGGTGCGTACCGGTTGCCGCCCAGGTTACCAGTGGTGCCGATTTCGTACACCAGCCGAAAGTTTTTCATCAGCTCGATTAAGACATCGTGCATGGGGCGATAC
>PXDI01000137.1 GCA_003565095.1 PVC group bacterium
AATGTAGCTGAAAAGCAGATCATTTTACCAGCATAGCCGTCAGTAATTTTACGGCATTCTGCACATCACTGTAACTAACCGTTTCAGAGGTCGAATGGACATAGCGGCAGGGGATCGAGAGGCATCCGGAAAGCACCCCGCTCTGGGTGGTTTGCATGGCGCGCGCATCGGTCGCCCCGAACGGCAGCACCTCAAGCTGGTAGGGGATTCTGCGCCGCTCCGCGGTTTCAATCATCCAGTCCTTGATTTTCGGCGCGGCCAGCATGCCGGCATCCTTGATCTTGATGGCCGGACCTTTACCCAGTTCAACCGCCATTTTATGCGGAGCTTCAGGTGTGTCGGGGCAGGCGGTAACATCTACCGCAATGCCCAGTTCCGGCAGAATGCCGAAAGCGCTGGTGGTGGCCCCGCGCAGGCCGACTTCCTCCTGCACGCTGAACACAAAATAGATGTCGTGCGGCGAATTCTTCAGCGCCTTCATTACCCCGATCAGTACCGCACAGCCGATCCGGTCATCCATGGACTTGGCAATTAAATTGCCGCCGGTTTCCACCATCTGCCGGTCAAAACATGCCGCATCGCCGACTTTGACCGGACAGTCTTTGCGTCCGGTGGCCCCGACATCCACAAACAACTTGTCGATCACCGGGATTTTGCTCTGGTCGTCCTGTTTTTCCATGCCGATCACACCGGTTGTGCCATCCGCAAAACGCACCCGGCCGGTCACTTCGTATAAAGGCTGCCCCCCGCCGATCGGGTTGATTCGCAAGAACCCCTTGTTGTCAATATACGAAACAATCACACCAATTTCATCCATATGCGCTGAGAGCATGATGCGCCGGCCCTTGCCGTTACCTTTTTTGAAAGCAATCAGATTGCCCAGTGTATCCGTGCGGATTTCGTCGGCCAGGGCGCGGATCTCTTTTTTGATCAGTGCGCGTACCTGCTCTTCATGCCCCGATGGCCCATAGGCTTCGACAAGTTGCTTGATTATCTTCTTCATAAGGTTCCTTTTTGCAATACGCCGGTCATTAGCCTGATTGTGTTTTCAAAGTCCTGTTTACTGATGATGGAAACCGGCGAATGAATATAGCGGCAGGGGACCGCCAGCGGCACGGACGGGATGCCGGTACCGCTGAGATGGATGGCTCCGGCATCGGTGCCGCCCTTGCCGGGCTGCTTGATCTGGCAGGGAATCCCCTCATTTTCCGCAGTCGTAAGCAGCAGTTGCACCAGTCTTTTGTCGGCAATGATCGAGTGATCCATAATGCTGACGGCCGGTCCTTTGCCGAGTTCGGTGGTGGAACTGGTGTCGGTATCCTTCGGCCCGTCATCACAAATGGTGCCTTCCAGAACGAAAGCGGCATCGGGCTTTACGGCAAACGCCGCTACCCTGGCTCCGCGCAGCCCCACTTCTTCCATGGTAGTAAAAACCGGACACAAATCGAACGGAAACGGGCCGGATTTGAGCAGCTCAATCAAGACCACGCATCCGGCACGATCATCAAATGCCTTGCCTTTGCAGACTCTACCGAGCACCTCAAATTCAGTGTCAAAAACTGCATAATCACCCTGGTTTATCAGTTTCCCGGTTTCCTCGCGGCTTTCAGTACCGATATCAATCATCATGGCGTCATGCCGGATGATTTTTTCGCGCTCCTCGCGGCGCGTCAGGTGGATCGGTTTGATGCAGATCAGCCCCGGAATACGGTCCTTGCCGATCAGTATTCTTTTCGCCGGCAGGACACGGTCATCAATTCCGCCGACCTTTTCAAAAAAAAGCAGGCCTTTTTCGTTGGTATGCGAAATCATCAGCCCCACTTCGTCCATGTGGGCGGCCAGCATGATCTTCTTGCGTCCGCGTTTGGTGCCTTTTTTGAAGGCAATCAGGTTACCGAGATGATCAGTACGCATGTCATCGACATATGGCCCGATCTCCTTGACGATTATTTCGCGAACGGCGGACTCATTGCCGGAAACCCCCGGCGCATTCGAAAGTTTTTCCAACAGGTCATATTTCATGATTGCCATCCTAAATCATCATAAAAGCTGTCACTCAATCCGGCGATGAAATGGGCCAGCAGGCGTCCGGTGCGCTCGATGTCCTTGATTTGCAGCATTTCCACGGGGGTGTGCATACTGCGCAGGGGGATGCTGAGCAGTGCGGTGGGGATGCCTTCGCGGGTTAACTGGATTGCGTTGGCGTCGGTGCCGGTGCCGCCGGTGCAGATTTCGGTCTGGAACGGGATTTCATGCTGCCGGGCAGTTGTGCGCAGGGTCTCAAAGATACGCGGATGAATGTTGGGGCCCATGCAGAGGGCCGGGCCTTTGCCAAGTTCCACGGTATATAGCGCCTCCGGAATGCCGGGTTGTTTGCCGAAACCGACATCAATGGCGATGCCGATATCCGGCGCAACGCCGAATGCGCTGGTCATTGCTCCGCGCAGACCGACTTCCTCCTGCACCGTTGCCACCGCATAGACATCCCATGTGTGAGAAAGATTCTGCAAATGCTCAAGACAGCAGGCCATGGCTGTGACCGATGCACGGTCATCAAATGCCTTGCCGCTGACATGCCCGTTCTGTAATTCAGTGAATTTACCGCGAATTGATATCAAATCCCCCGGCCGCACCTGATTCGAGAGCTGCTGCTCGCTTAATCCGGTATCGACAAACAGCTTGTCCATCGGTACCGGCTTTTCGTGTTCCTTTTCTGACAGCACATGCGGCGGCCGGCAGCCGATAACCCCGGGCAGCAGCCTGCGACCGTGCACCAGCACTTCGCGTCCCATCAGGGTGCGTACATCAAATCCGCCCACCTGGGTAAAACGGATAAAGCCTTTTTCCAGCGTGGTGACAATCAGGCCGATTTCGTCCATGTGGCCGGCCAGCATGATCCGCCGGGACGGCTTATTCCCGGCACCTTTTTTCAGCGCAATCAGGTTACCCATTGCATCGACACTGATTTCATCGGTGAGCGGCGCAAAATGTCCGCGCAGGATTTCCCGGATATTGTCCTCATATCCCGAAACGCCGGACTCTTCTGATAACTGTTTTAGAAATTCGATGGTTTTCAATCCAAACGCCTTCCTGGATGTGCTTTTTCAATTGAAAAGCATTCTACAATCCGCCGGGCATGTATCAAGCACGAATTGACGCACTGCTGAAAAGTCTATTGTACGAGCAGTCCGTTGCTGAACATGGCCGAGATGTCTACATGCGCCGGAACCGCGATGGTGCAACAGCGCAGCAACCCGCGCTGGGACACCATGGTGTCGGCGTTAACCGGTACCACAGTCCATGCCGGCATGAGCTTGCGGTAAAGCTGATGCGCCTCGTTTTGCAGTTCTTCGGGCACATCGCTATAAGCGGGAACCAGTATCCTTCCGTTAATGAAAACAACATTATTGTATGAATAAAAATTACCTTCTTTGGGCGAGGGCATTGGAATGCGGTGTACGCGGATGCGTCCGAGGGATGTCATTTGCTGAGAAATAAGGGCGGCGGCTTCATCCAGTAAAGCCGCATTTTCCGGATCGGTTGCCGGATCCATTTTGGCAACCAGCGCCAGATTGCGGCGCAGGAATGTCACAAACATGTCAACATGCCCGGTTGCTTCACCTTCTAGCGTTTGCAGGTAGACCCATGAGTCAAAGCCGAAAGCATTTCTAAGCTGCACCCCGATTTGTTCCTTTGAGTAGCCGCGTGATATATTGCGGCCAATCAGTGCGGTTGTTGTTAAGCACAAGCCGTCGCCATTCGACAGCAGGTTGCCACCTTCCAGCCGCAAGGGAGTGTGTCTAACCTCCAGCCCGGCAATATTCCCGAACATAATCGGAAAATCATTATCCCGCCAGCGTTCCTTATCTTCATCAACGTTGGAATAGTCGAAGTCAATTATATATGGAATTTGATTGATTCGGCTGACAAAAATCGGTCCGTAATCACGCACCCACATGGAGTTCAGTTCAATACCCATATAGAAGACATTGGTGGCATTCACGCCAGCACGGTTGAGCAGTTCGCGGGCGGTATTATATTCATCACGGTCGTTGACCAGTGCGATTACCGGAGTGCGCGGACCGATCGCCTGAATCATTTCGATAAAGGTGCGTTGATGATAGCGGACCATCTCGTTGGCGCCGATAATCAAAGCTGACTGCGGATTGAAGTCAGCACGCAGGTTTATACCCGCGGCATCATCCGCCGGTGGCTGATCATTCGGGGTGTTAAAAGCGGCACCTTCGGGCGCGCGTGGTGTTCCTGTCCGCGACAGGAAAAAACCGCCTAGCAGCCCGGCCAGAAAACATAAACAAGCAGTCAGGAGAATTTTCTTTTGCATAAAATTATTTAAACGGCGCCTTGTTGTCGAACCCACAGGTTCTCATCCCATAATGGCCTGCCATCCGTAGCTCAAGCGACAGCGCAAAGCGTAGGATGGCGGAGGGAGTGGGATTGACTCCTCGACCTCCCGGTCTCGTCGGCCTGCGGCCTGCCGCTTCGCGGCATTCCAACAAGCCGCTGCCCGCGCGGCTTGTTGTCGAACCCACAGGTTCTCATCCCATAATGGCCTGCCATCAGTAGCTCAAGCGACAGCGCAAAGCGTAGGATGGCGGAGGGAGTGGGATTCGAACCCACGGACAGTTTCCCGTCGCCGGTTTTCAAGACCGGTGCTTTAGTCCACTCAGCCATCCCTCCGTCTTCGCATTCTGCTTCGACGCGACAAGTCCTCTTCGTTCCGACCTGTCTTTGCCAGCATATTCCTATGAGCAAGAAGTCAAGGTATGGTTTGCGGTGTTGTAAGTCAATTCTGTTGTTTCTATGAATAGATTAATTCTCGAAAGTTTTGTCTTAATCACGCTCGCTGACCTTGGTCGGCGAGCAAGAGAATTTTTGAAAAAGACACTGAAAATAAAGATACGAGCCCTGCTGGAGCAAGAACTTTGGTAACCACCTTACCTTGCTCCATACGGGCTCAGTTTTTCTTTTGAAGTTCACTGTCATCCCATGGAGAACTGGAGTAGTGGAGCTTTGGGGTAATGGAATTGGGAAGATTTGGTGCATTTTTTGTACAGCAACGACATACATGAGAAAAATGGCCCCACGGATGGGAAGCCCGTCCCACGGATACACTTACCCGATGCACTTTCAACGACGGACACAGGTGCG
>PXDI01000410.1 GCA_003565095.1 PVC group bacterium
ACCAGCCGATAATCACAGCAACCAACACAAAGAAGGTCCGATACACCCCGTTTCGGATAAACTAAATGCGCCCCCAGGCTAATTTACTTTGCCAAAGGCGCATTTACTTTGTCCTTTGACCAAAAGCGACCAGGGTACCCCTGGCCGCTTTCATCTACTGTTTGTAGTTATTTAGCTGCACGGAGCAAGATTAGCCAGCTTTTGCAGCAGGTCGAATCTTGCAGCAACCGTCTTGTCGGCGAAGCTCATCAGCGATTTAGATGCTTCAGGATTTGTTTTGGTCAAGACCTTGAAGCGGTTTTCGTTGAGAGCATGCTCGCTGAACGAGATAGTCGGTGCCTGGCTGTCCAGCGTCAGCGGGTTTTTCCCTTGCACGGTCAGCTCGGGATTATAGCGATAAAGCGGGAAGTGCCCCGAATTGACCGCACTGCGCTGGTTGTCCATACCCGTGGTCATTTCGATGCCGTGGGCAATACAGTGCGAATATGCAATAATGATTGACGGTCCGTCATAGGCTTCGGCCTCGATAAAGGCTTTGACCACCTGATTGGGATTGGCGCCCATTGCGACCTGCGCAACATAGATGTTGCCATAGGTCATGCACATTACCCCGAGCTGTTTCTTCATTGACGGCTTGCCGCCGGCGGCAAACTTGGCAACTGCACCCATCGGGGTGGCTTTGGATGCCTGTCCGCCGGTATTTGAATAGACTTCAGTATCCAGCACCAGCACGTTTACATTACGTCCCGATGCCAGCACGTGGTCCAGGCCGCCGTACCCGATGTCATAGGCCCAGCCGTCACCGCCCAGGATCCAGACGGACTTCTGTACCAGATAGTCAGCCACGGAGAGCAACTGACGGCACTCGGCGCAGTCACAACCTTCGAGCGTCTGCTTCAATTCAGCCACGCGCTTGCGCTGTTCCTCGATCGCAATCTGTCCATCCTGTTTGGCGTCGCGAATGGCGTTCATCAGTTCAACCGGCGGGTTTTTGCAATTGCATGCGCCGGAACTGATTTTCTCCAACAGTTCGAGTGCATACTGGTTGAACTTATCGAATGTCAGGCGCATACCGAAGCCGAATTCGGCATTGTCTTCGAACAATGAGTTCGACCATGAAGGCCCGCGGCCGTCTTCGCGCCGGCAGTATGGTGTTGTCGGCAGGTTACCGCCGTAAATTGATGAACAGCCGGTGGCGTTGGCGATAATCGCCCGGTCGCCGAAAAGCTGTGTCAGCAGTTTAACATAGGGGGTTTCCCCGCAACCGGCGCATGCACCGGAGAACTCAAACAGCGGCTGGCGTAACTGACTGCCTTTGAGGGTAGCCATGTTGAATCCGGCCGGATCGGGGTTCGGCAGCGACAGGAAGAATTCAAAATTAGCGGCCTCGCGGTCGCGAATCGGCATCTGCTCAGTCATCATGATGGCCTTGCGTCCGGTGAATTCCTTGGTTTCCTTGTTGCGTTCTTTGCCGGGGCAGCGCTCAACGCACAGCCCGCAGCCGGTGCAGTCTTCCGGAGCCACCTGCACAACCCACTGCTTGCCTGCGAATTCCTTGCCTTTTGCAGCAATCTGCTTGAATTCTGTCGGGGCATTCTTTGCGTCGTCGGCAGCGAACACCTTGGTGCGGATGGACGCATGCGGACAGACAAACGAACACAAACCACACTGGAGGCAGAGCTCCGGTGTCCAGTCAGGAATTTCCACCGCAATATTACGTTTCTCAAAACGGGTTGTGGCGGTCGGCCATGTACCGTCTTCGGGCATGCCGGAAACCGGCAGGTTGTCGCCTTTCTGCTGCATCAGCATTGCTGTTACCTCGCGGACGAAATCCGGGGCATCTCCAGGGACCACGGCGTGCAGCTTCATCTTGCCGGCCGGCTGGGCGGGAACCTTGACCTCGTGCAGATGTTCAATAGCGCTGTCAACCGCCTTGAAATTGCTCTGCACAATTTCCTCGCCTTTGCGTCCGTATGTTTTCTTGATGGCATTTTTCAGGCAGTCGATGGCCTGATCCGGCGGCAGCACCCCGGAGATATAGAAGAAGCAGGTCTGCATGATGGTGTTGATGCGTGCGCCGAGTCCAAGATTCTTGGCCAGCGAAATGGCATCGATCACGTAGAACTTGATTTTCTTATTAATGATTTCCTGTTCGAGTTCATCCGGCAGATGGTTCCAGATTTCATCGGCGGAGTAGGGCGATGCCAGCAGGAATGTGGCACCTTCCTTGGCTTGTGCCAGCATGTTGTATTTTTCAACGAACGAATAATTGTGGCAGGCCACAAAATCGGCTTTGGTGCACAGGTATGTGCTGCGGATTTCGCCCGGGCCGAAGCGCAGGTGCGAAACGGTCATTGCACCGGCTTTTTTCGAGTCATACACGAAATAGCCCTGTGCCGACATGTCGGTTTCGTCGCCGATGATTTTGATCGAATTCTTATTGGCGCCGACGGTGCCGTCTGAGCCCAGTCCGTAGAACATGCACTCGATACGGCCGTCATGATGTGTGTTCCATGCCGGATCATAGTCAAGCGACAGTCCGGTCACGTCATCATTGATGCCCACGGTGAAGTGGTTTTTCGGCTTATCGGCGGCCAGATTATCAAAAACGGCTTTCACCATTGCCGGGGTGAATTCCTTTGAGCCGAGGCCGTAGCGTCCGCCGATAATGGTCGGATAATCCTTAAAGGATGTCCAGCCTTCGTGCATGGCTTCGCCGATGGCAGTCCGCACGTCTTCATAGAGCGGCTCACCGATGGCGCCGGGCTCTTTGGTGCGGTCAAGCACAGCAATCCGCTTGATGGTTGCCGGCAGGGCATCACAGAAAGCCTTTATGTTGAACGGACGATACAGGCGGACTTTCAGCACGCCCACTTTTTCGCCGTTGGCGGCCATATATTCAACTGCTTCATGCGCCGTCTCGGCACCTGAGCCCATCAGCACAACTACCGACTCGGCGTCGGCCGGGCCTGCATAGTCGAACAGCTTGTACTGACGTCCGGTCAGCTTTGCGAAACGGTCCATGCATTTCTGGACAATCGCTGAGCAGTTGTCATAGTAACGGTTGACTGTTTCGCGGCCCTGGAAGTATACATCCGGATTCTGGGCTGTTCCGCGGATCGACGGACGGTCGGGATTCAGCCCGCGTTTGCGTTGATTCAGCACAGCTTCGTCATCGATGAACTCGCGCAGCATTTCATGCGTTGCCATATCAATTTTCTGTACTTCATGCGAACTGCGGAATCCATCGAAGAAATGCATGAAGGGAATCCGGCATTCGAGTGTGGCGGCATGCGCCACAGCGGCCAGATCATTGATTTCCTGAATGTTGTTCGACGCCAGCATGGCAAAGCCGGTCTGGCGGCACGACATCACGTCGGAATGGTCACCGAAGATTGAGAGCCCCTGACATGCCAGTGAGCGTGCGGAAACATGGAAAACCGTCGGGGTCAATTCGCCGGCGATCTTGTACATGTTCGGGATCATCAGCAGGAGGCCCTGCGACGCGGTGAACGTTGAGCACAGTGCGCCGGTGGTTAAAGCCCCGTGCACTGCTCCGGCCGCGCCGCCTTCCGACTGCATTTCGATCACATGCGGGATGCTGCCCCAGATGTTCTTTTTGCCGGCAGCGCTCATTTCATCCGCAAGTTCACCCATCGGGGAAGACGGGGTAATCGGATAAATGGCGCAGATTTCACTATAGGCATGCGCTACGGCACCTGCCGCGGTGTTGCCTTCAACCATTTGTAAGTTTTTTGCCATGATGTTTCTCCTTATTTATTGATAAATGCGCGTACTTCGTCCAGCTTGCCGGCGCTGCCGAGCACTTCGTTCTTGTGAACGATATACTTGGCATATTCCGCCATGAAGATTTTGCCTGCGGGGCGCAGGTCAAAGTTTTCGGGGGTATCGCGGAAGCTTTCGCGGTGGACGCGGCACCAGACCAGACGGCCGTCGGTATCGATGTTAACCTTGGTGACGCCCATTTTCGAGGCTTTGGTAATCTGTGCTTCGTCGACGCCCTTGGCACCCTTGAGTTGCCCGCCGGCGGCGTTGATGCGTTCTACTTCATCCTGCGGCACAGAGCTGGAGCCGTGCATCACCAGCGGAAAACCCGGCAGCAGGCGGGCGATATCCTCGATCACCTCAAAATGCAATCCCTGGCCGCCGGTGAACTTGTACGCACCGTGGCTAGTGCCGATGGCGCATGCCAGGCTGTCGCAGCCCGAGCGCTTGACAAACTCTTCCACCTGCTTGGGGTCGGTCAGTTTGGCGTCGGCTTCGTCAACGGCCACATGTTCTTCCACGCCGCCCAGTTTGCCGAGTTCGGCTTCAACCACCAGACCCTTGGCATGCGCACGGTCAACCACGCGCTTGGTAATGGCGATGTTCTCATCGAAATCCTCGTGGCTGGCATCAATCATTACGGAGCTGTAGAAACCGCTGTCGATACAATCATAGCAGGTTTCCTCATCGCCGTGATCCAAATGCACGGCAAAGATGGCGTCAGGGAAGATTTCGTCCGCCGCCCGGATCATAGCCTCGAGCAGGCGCTGGTCGGTATAGCCACGGGCGCCTTTGGACAACTGCACAATAAACGGTGCCTTGCTATCCATGTTGCCACGGAAGAGCCCCATAATCTGCTCTGCGTTATTAATATTGTACGCACCTACTGCATATTTCCCGTACGCATGTTCGAACAGCTTTTTTGTTGAGACGATCATAGCTCCAACCCTTTCATTATTTGTTACACATTTAACACTATTTTGCAAAAAGCTTATCCGCCGGCGTCATGTGACATTGCGTTCACGTTTATTGTTAGAGCCGCCGATGGGGCTAAAAACAGAGGTAGAGACTACTGTCTGCCGCACCGGCGGTCAAGTCGTTTATTGCGCAAAACGGGCCAGCAGTAACGAATCGGAAATCTTCGCGTTGATTCGTCCACCTGATTAATCTTCTGATCTGCCGGTGCCTTTTTGCTTGTGTGGCGAGTGGCAAGTGGCGGGTGGCACATCTTTTTTCTGTTTTTATAACTTTTTTCTCGCATTGCGTTTTTTTTGTGTCAATATACTAAGCGGAATCGCTTAGTATAAGGAGGCGCTATGAAAAAGCAGGATGGAGCATCGGTCAACCGGATTATTCAGCGGCGTGATGC
>PXDI01000346.1 GCA_003565095.1 PVC group bacterium
ATTCCGGTAAGCCTCCGCTACCGATGATTTCGGTTCACGTACAACTATACTGGCGCGTTCCAGTTCAGCACTGCCGGATTTTTTGCCGGTTTCACTATCCATATAAGGGACAAAGCCCCGCAATGGCACTCGTAGCCGCTCTTTCAAATCTTCGGGTGTCTTAACTGTATCATCAAAGTGTTCAAGCACAAACGCCAGCCCCACACCGGCAAAGACACTCATGAACAATGCAAGGATAATATCTCTGCGCCGATCCGGTCCGACCGGTCTGCCCGGTTGTGATGCACGGTCAAGCACCCTGACATTAGTCCGCACAAACCCGGCGCTCATGTCGATCTCAAGCAGCCGGCTTATCAAATCGTCCAGCAGGCGCTGCCGCCGGTCAACTTCATTCTGCAGCCGGGCAAGCGAAAAGGATTCACGGGCAACAGCCAATGATTCACGATGCTGCTCATCATATTGTTCCTTGAGCTGCTCCTCTTCCATTTTTAACATATTAAAGCGGTTAATCTGGGAAAGAATAATTTCATTCAGTGCATTTTGAAATTCGCGCCATAACAAATTCTGGTCAGAACGGGCTGAAACCAACTGGGGATGTTCCGGGCCATATACATCTTTTAAAGATGCCAGCCGCTTCTGTGCGTCCGCCAGACGCTGCCGGAGTTTGTTCAATTCGGCATCCTCGCGAATGATCGGCAGCGAGAACAATCTCCGGTCATCCGCAGCCTGCAACTCGCTCCTGTCTCTCAAAACCTGACGCATCGTTCTGATCTGCGCATCAAGCTGATTAATCCTGATCTGTACCCTTGTAAGCTCATCGTTCAGTTGTGCCAGACGCACCGCCGCCGGCTGCTCACTTTCAGACAGCCCCGTAGATAGTCCCCTGATGCTTTCCCTGAAATTCTGCAGCTCTGTCTGGGCCTGAAGTAAAGCCTCCTCTTCTTTTTCCTTCTCATTCTGTAAAAACACAAAAACTTCACCGAGTGCATCCGATTTACGCTCCAGATGGTATTGCACAAAGGCATCGGCGACAGCATTTGCAATCAGCACAATCCGCCCGGGATCAGTGCTGCCAATCCTAATACGAATGAAGTGCGACTCCGGTATGTGCCTCGCCTCAACATAACCGCGCAACCGCTCCCACGGCTGCGGGGGCGGCGCCGGTTCACCACCAAGTGTGGCCAGCATTGTACGGCGGAAGCCTTGCAGAATGGAACGTGGCGGAGAAGCATCCGTTGTGTCAGGAGCAACCACTGTACGACTTACAAACATTGAGGCAAGCTGCTCGTTTTCAAGGGCAATTTCAAGCACTTCCCGGCTGCGGATCAACTCAGCCTGAGTCCGGTAAAAACCGGGATCCCAGCCCCAGGAATCCTGACTGTCAATATCCCGCCGTAAAAGACGCGGAGAATGCGACTCGACCAGCACACGGCTTTCAACCTGATAATAATCGGGCTTGCGGAAAGTGTTGATAGCGCCAAGTGTAGCCCCCGCCACCGCCACCGCAATCACCACCCAGCACCGCCGACGGATGATCTGCAAATATATATTCAGGACGGAAACCTGACTCTGATCATAAGCACCATATTCATATGCTTTTGTATCATCAGTCAGATTGGTAATGGAATTTTCAGTCATTAATTTCCTGTTTTACGGTGCAGGCGTATACGACATTCCCGTTGAGACTGTCGGCCTGATAAACTCGGTCATCTTCATCAAAACGCTCGAACCGACAACCATTGTATCTCCGGCATGCATCGGTAAATCAGGCCGGACTCCGTGTGCAATTTTAGCCAAGTCAATCGGAATGACACGTCTGCCGCCATCCTGCGTCTCCCTTACTATGAAAACATTGTCAGCCCGGCCTTGTGGAGAAAGACCGCCGGACATGGCCAGTGCATTCAAAGCCGTAATGCCCTGCTTGGGATCAAACTCCCGCGCACCGGGCCCCTGCACATAGCCCAGCACATATATGAAAGCACGCCGCCGCGATGGAACACTGATGACATCGCCGGCACGCACACTGACATTCAGCCGGATGTCACCATCTTCCACCAGACGGCGCAAATCAACCATGACGGCATCATGGCTGGCAGGTTCCTGATCTTCTGCTGCATCGACATCATCCGCATCCTCTGTAACTGCCGGAGTCTCTGCCGCGCGCAAAATCAGCAATTCATTTCCCGCCGCAGCCGCAAGGCCGCCGGCCATCGAAATGATCTCGAGAATTGATGCAGAAGAACGCTTAAGAAAATACACGCCAGGCTTTGCTACGGCACCGGTCATTACCACAGCATGACTGCGATGCTGATCAACGGTAACACTAATTTGCGGATTACGCAGAAACCGCGTGTCATAAGCATCACGCACCAGTTGCTCTGCTTCGCGCGGAATCAAGCCGCCAACATTGACCCGGCCGACCCACGGCAGTGAGATTGAGCCGTCATTTTCAACAGTGCGCTTCAGTGAAGCGGTCTCATTAGCCCGTTCAAGTGACAGAATGTCGATACGCAGTATATCTTCAGGCCCGATACGATAATCTTCATCATCAACACCGGATTGTTTGACCCATTCGGCAAGAACCTGTTCCAACCGCTCACGGCGGGCTTCTTCAATCGCCTGCGGATCTTCACCTTCAGCAACAAATGGCTTACCGGGGTCAAAGGCATCCCCGATTCTCGACGCCGGCGAACGACCGAAATCCATATTACTGCATCCGGCAGCCACTATACAAAGCGACAATGCCGCAAACATATTCACTTTTGTAATAATTCGCACTTTTTTCATTATACTGATTAATAAAAATATATAAAAAAACCGCACAAACTGCAACAAATAAAGCCCGATATTATCCTGTTGATTACGGGCTGACAACCGGCGGGTCGGGCGGGATCGGCAGGATTGGAGTGTCCGGATCATCAGGCCCCGGCGGTGAAGGCGGATCCTCTCGTGCAGTGCGCACATCAGGATCCTGCGGCAGCAGCAGCAAACTGCCGCCAGTGACCATCGGCGCCCCCAGCGGCAGGCGGCGCGGCAGGGCAATTACCATCCCGTGTGACATCGTTACGACTCCGCTGCGCGGTTCCAGAATACGCATATCAACCCGCAGCGAGCCGATTGTTATAAAATGATCACCTTCGCCCATCTGCGGGATACTGAATACGCCATCATTATCCGTCACTGTCCTGTAGACAACACGCTCGGTTGCCGCATTCCAGACGCGTACACGCATCCCATCAATCGGCCCCATTGAATCAGCCCAGACAACAACCCCCCTAAGCTCGGCCGGCGGAACCGACAGGTCCGGTCCACGCGCCAATACCGCAAATGGCAGCAATAACGCCAAAACATAGATCAATACTTGTCTCATATCCAATCTCATATATGTAAATAATACAAAATCCCGCAACAGAAGTCAAACATTGCCTAAATTGCAGAATCAGCTTGCGGTTTAAGTCCTAATCAAGCAGAATCCCCGAGAATTCAAACTGGTTTTTTTCATTTATGATGATACGACAAAAAGCTTATGCGCGGGGCGGGTTGATTGGCAATCCGTCTGATGGATATTTCGGCAAGACGATTGCGCTGACATTCACCAATTTCCGTGCGGATGTTGTCTTGTATGAGACCCCGCAATTGGAGATTCTGCCGAATATCCGGGACCATTCACGTTTTAACGGTATTGCCGAGCTAGCCAATGACGTGTGCCTCTTTGGATACTACGGGGGCGTACGCCTGCTGAAAGCCTCTGTTAAGCGTTTTTATGACTATTGCCGTATCACCGGAATTGAGTTACATAAACGTAATTTCACCTTGCACTACACTTCCGACATTCCGCATCTTGTCGGACTTGCAGGTTCAAGTGCGATTATTACCGCATGCATTCGCTGCCTGATGGATTTCTACGAAGTGCAGATTCCCAAGCCGCAACTTGCCAATCTGATTCTATCGGTGGAAAAGGAAGAACTAAATATAGCGGCCGGCTTGCAAGACCGCGTTGCCCAGGTGTATGAGGGCCTGGTGTATATGAATTTTGATGAATCTTTGATGAATGAGCGCGGTTACGGCGAATACCGGAATCTTAATACCGACGCGCTGCCCCCGCTGTACATTGCCTACCGGGCAGATCTTTCGCAGGTATCAGATATTGTGCATCATAATTTGCGCGAACGATTCAACCGGAAAGACCGGGAAGTTCTGGATGCCATCAGTTTCTGGGCGGAACTGACTGATCAAGTGCGTGATTGTATTGAGCAGAACCGTGGTTCAGAAATCGGACCGCTGCTGAATGCTAATTTTGACCGTCGCGCGGCTCTTTACGATGTCGGCCGGGAAAATATGCTGATGGTGCAAACGGCACGAAAGACCGGTGCCAGTGCAAAGTTCACCGGATCAGGCGGAGCGATTATCGGTACTTACGAGGATCGGGCGATGCTCACGACATTACAGGAGCATCTTTCTGCCATCGGATGTAATGTGATCGTCCCGGATATAGCTCAACCGCAGGAGGAAAAACAATGATTCGCAAAGCTGTAATACCGGCCGCCGGCTATGGAACGCGGTTTCTTCCGGCAACCAAAGCACAGCCGAAGGAGATGCTGCCGGTAGTAGATACACCCGTTATTCAATATGTCGTTATGGAAGCGGTTCGTTCAGGCATTACCGACATATTGATCGTTATCGGCAGGGGGAAACGGGCAATCGAAGAACACTTTGATCGTAATATGGAGCTGGAAATTCAGCTTGAGAAATCCGGAAAAACCGAAACATTAAACGCCATACGTTCTATCTCTGAATTAGCCGATATTCATTTTGTCTGGCAGCGTGAAATGCGCGGACTGGGTGACGCGGTATATTGCGCCCGTCATCATGTCGGTGATGAACCATTTGCAGTATTGCTTGGCGACACCATTGTCGAGACTGATTCGGGTCAACCGGTCACCAGCCAGTTGATCGATATCTACAACCGTTATGAAGCCCCCGTTATAGCATTCCAGGAGGTTGCCCCCAGTCAGGTGAACCGCTACGGGATCATGAGCGGAATTCCTAAAGATCATAACGTTTACGAAATTAAAGACATTGTTGAGAAACCCGCGATCAATGAAGCACCCTCAAACCTGGCGGTCTCCGCGCGTTATGTCCTGACTCCTGATATTTTTGGATATATCGCTGAGACACAGCGGGGCAAAAACAATGAAATACAGCTTACCGATGCACTGCACTCTCTTTTGCAAACACGCAATGCATACGGTTTACGTTACGAAGGCAGGCGTTACGATGTGGGTAACAAGGCTGACTTTATCAAAACCAATATCGCCTTTGCGTTGCGGCATGCTGACCTGCGCGAGGAACTCACTGCATACATAAAAGAAATCTCCGCTACGCTTTGAGCCTGTTTATACGACGATTCCCGGCGGATTTATGGTAATACTGTTGCTGCATTTCGGGCATTCAATCGCCTGTCCGATCCACTCATTCTGCGCTGAAAGTTTCTGCCCGCAATGTTGGCAGAAGAACTTGAAAACACTGGCAGCAATCTGATCACGTGCCGGAACAACAAGAGATCCGTTACAGGCCGGACAAGCTACAGCCAGGCCGGTCCAGTCATCCTGTCCCTCCATTACCTGTCCACAGTGCGGACAGTTGAATTTAAGCATTTTCTGCTGTGACGTGTCCGGTTGCGATTCATGCGGAACATTGATCACGCCCTTGCATCCGGGACATTCAACGGGCTGACCGGCATACTCAGAGGAAATAGCCATACGCAATTTGCATAACGGACAATTGAATTCTATATTCGTTGTCTCCACCGCTGGTGAAGCTGCGTTATCCGCAACGGGTTGCTCCGTGACCGGCGCTGATGTTTCTTCCGCTGCCTGCTCGCCACTGACTGTTGCCTTTTCTGGCTCAACAAGTGAAGAGTCTGTCGCCGCAACTTCCGCTTGCGTTGGTGCTGCCGGCGGACGCTCTGTCTGGATATCGTCCAAATTGGTACTAACTGGCGGACTCACATCCTCGTTTTGCTTCACCGGAGGAGCAACTGGCGGGCGCTCCTCCACACTTTGCCTGGCCGGCGGTGCTACCGGGGGGCGTTCTTCAACTTTCCCCACCAGTTCACTCCCTGTTTCCGTTCTGGCCTTTACCGGTTGCTTGCGCATAATCCCGGCAGGTGATCTTTTGGTCAAAACAATTTTCTTCTTTGGAGTTACTTGAGTCCTGCCCGGCGCTGTTTTTACAGCCGGGGCATCGCGCTTGAAAGCGGGAACTTTTTTCTCCGGCTCTACAGGCGGAACAACGGCTTCGGTTTGCCGGGGTGATTCAACTTCAGCAACCGCACCTTTTTCTGCTTCCGGTTTCGTGTGCTCTGCTTCTTCATGTTTGTCAACAGCATCACTTTTGGCACCCTCCGGTGCCGGTTCGCTTTTAGCTGTCTCGGTTCCATCCGGCGAATCAGGCTCAGGTTTTGTGCTTGCCGGTATGCTTTCCACCTTGGGGGCAGGTTCTGCGGCTTCCTCAGCCTTCTCCTCTATTTCTGATGAGTCTTTCTGAGGTGCCGGAGGCGTGCCTGGCGATTTACCGGCAAGCCCAAGCTTTTCGCGAATCTTGTGCTTCTGTTCCTCTTTTGCGCGGCGACGATCTTCTTCAGCTTCGCGTCGGGCACGAATACGGGCAGCCAAATCCTCCTTGCTGCGGATTTGCTCAGGAGTATCTGGATGCTGCGATTCCGCGGAAGCTTTCCGTTTCTGCATGGCACCCTGCTCCGTCTGCTTCCGTTTGGCTTCGGTTTCGGCCTGTTTCCGTTTGGCTTCGGCTTCCGCCTGTTTCTGCTTGGCTTCGGCTTTGGCTTTTTTCCTTGCAGCTTGCGCGTCAGCTTTTCTTTCGGCATAAACCTGAGCGGCGTGCTGCAATTTTCCTGAGCCCCACCGCCGGCCATTCTTTATAGCCGGACGGATACTTCCCGCTGCGTGCCGTATTTTACCGGCAGCCCACCGACCACCGTTTTTAAGAACCGGTGCTGCCTTGGCGGCAGCATACTTAAGACCATCAACAGTCCACAAGCGACCATCCCGTAGCACCGGACCCAATTTACGCATCTCGCCCGCTAAAACTTTACCGTTGCGCCGGATTCCGGCATATAAAGACTCTCCGCCCTTTCCTTCGGCCAGTTTGTCAAAGACCCAAGGCACGGGTGAACGCTCCGGCCATTCTGAATATTGCTCGTCGAACTGAGATTTCCAAGAGCTAACGGCGTCTTCAGGAGTAATAAACACCAGTTTAATATTAATTTGCGAGGCAATACGTATCCATTCAGCCATGAGGTCATTGTCCGGCAGTTTGTCGTGTTGCCAGATAATATGCAAAGTATGAAAAGCAAAAGCATGGGAATGCAATCGGTACTCGATCAACGACAGCATATCCTTCATCAAGCGGCAGCCGGTCTCATACCCCTTACAGACAAAGGATTGACGATTAAACCAAGCTGTTTCGAAAACATATTCAGTATCATCATACGGGTGCCATGATTCTCCGGCCGGCGCGATATCCATTGGCAGCAGCCGGATCGGCCCGGCAAACAAACGACGCACTGTACAAGTCGATTGTGCATCGAAAACTGCACCCTGTTCCTTACCATCGGCCACGGCAGCGATCTTCCTGCTTAAATCATGCACCATAACGTCAGATACAGCGTCCCCAAAATAAATAAGACTTTCTCCACGTCTTATAATACCATGCAGCAGATCTACAATTTGCCTGCTTTCGGCCTGCCCGATCCATGTGCGCATCTTTTTTGGCAGACAGCGATCCAGAAAAACCAAACCAAGCGGTAAAGGAAAGAAAAAGTCGGTTGTTCGATTAAAACGAGAGACGTAATCAAAGCCAAGATATAGCAATGATATCCATAACGCCAATTGGCTGAAACCGATAAGAAAGCGTCCCCAACGCAAGGCCATGTACATATCGGCCTCAGCCATAACCCTTCCCAGTATCACCAGCTCTTCAGTTTCCATCTCCCGATCTATTCCTCTGAAGAGACCGTCATCAGGTTCGTCAGATTTAGCGGTACGCTCGCGCCTTTGCACACCACGCTCACGATATGCGCGTGCACTGTCGTCAAGCCTCGTTATTTCGGGCTCACGCGCCGCCTGCTCATAGCGGCTAAGTTTTTCCGGCTCTTTTTCGCGGGCAAGTTCTACATCTCGATCATCAGGAGTTTCCTCCGCAAACCGGATTTGCCGGGCACGGTCTTCCGCTGTTCTTACTTCACGCAAACGCTCCTGACGCTGCCGCTCACGCCCCAATTTCATCTCTTCGGTGCGGTCTGGACGGATGTTCGAGACATCGCGCCACATACGCTCGGTCAGCCACAGAGCGGCAATAACCATAAGCAAAACGCGAAATGCAATTAGAGTGCGTTTACGGTTACGGAAGAAGATCGCCAATAGCAACATGCCGCAAAGCATAAGGGACAGCGCCGCGACACCGCTGATGCCTATGTAATAAAACAAATTCATCGTCTGCGCCTCTGGTGCCTGGTCTGTTCAAGATAATGCGAAAACGAATAATAAATCAGGTTAATGCCGAGGTTAAATGCGCTGCGGGCGAGTTGCGGGTCAAGACCGGAATGCCCGGTGCGCCAGGCGTTCTTTAGATCGCCGGGATGATAAAACACGGCCCAGCGCCCGCGTAACCTGATTCCCAACGCATCTCTTCCTCCATGGTGCCAAAGTGGCGGCGCACCGCGCGGAAATGCATACGGAACCTGAAAAATCTGGTCATCATGCGCAATCGTCGTCAGCGTCGTTTCCGGGAAGATGGTATTGGCCCAACGCCGGAACGAACGGTCAAAACGCGGACTGCCGCAATCGACAATCAGCATACCGCCATCATTCAGATAGTCCCGCAAAATACGCAAGTCCCGCCCGGTGATATTAATATCGCCAATGCCGGTCATGTAGACAAATGGCGGCGCCATGCCTGGGGGATAACGCGCCAACAGCCTGACCGGATGGTACTCAAAGCGATCGCTGATGTTGAATCCGGTTTGACGATGAAATTCCTCGAGCAGATTCAATTCAGAGCGATTAATTGCATCCATGTCTTCATCCCAGCCAGGACCGCCGTAATCCAACCGTATAAACCGTACCAGATGATCCTCCATACCGTCAGGCCAGCCGCCGGTAGTACCTCCGCCGCGTCCCATGCGCCCGGCCATTGCCGACGGATCGGCCTGGTACGTCAACAAGGTCATTTCCTGTACTTCCCGCAGCACATCCGATTCATCGAGATCCGGAACACGGAAATAAATACTGGAGTCCGGGCGCAGAATATATTCTTTTTTAGGCTGTTCTTTGGGTTGCACAATCTGCACCAGCGCAACCACCGGCTCACCGCTGCCCTTGGGGATACGATACGGCGTTACGCAGCCGATCAGTTGAAAAAGAAACGGCAGAATAACCAGTATAAGCAGGTGCGTGGAAACACTGGTCATCCAACTCTTCCGGTATTGCGGATCGGCACCGTAAGTCCGGATATTATATAATAACAGGTCTCCACGCGCAGGGGTTTCATCAGTCTCCCCGGTATAAAGGTTCATTACACTGCGGCACCATGCTCCCACATGGCAGCCGAAAACAATAAGAGTCCACAGCGCCGGCCATTTCAAGTAATCCCAACGGGTGAAAAACAGCGTTACGGCATCCAGATGGCGGGACATAAAGAACACATCGGCGGCCAGGTATGCCGCTGTAATGCGCATTAACGCATAGAAATACAGCCAGAAAAGAACATAAACCGAGATGAAAGACTTGCGCAATACAGCCAGTACCCATCCGCGACGAATAAAAGCCAGAAAAGCGCTGATTCCCAGAAAGACCGCGCCGGCGGCAAAAAAGACCGTCATAACCAGCGCAAGACCCTGTGCGCCGGCATCCATCAAAGGAACCGCTTCCTCGGCATCAATGAATATGCGTTCGCGTACCCACCAGGGAAGCGTCAATGCCGCACGTCCGGCGAACCCCGCGGAAATCGCGAGTATCAACCCGTAACAAGCAGGCGCAGCCTTATGGAATCGTTTACGCATATCGATAGCATTAATCCGACAGTGTTCAGAAAGAAGAATCAGGATCCTCGATGGAGAGATTTATGCCATCGGGCATATCAGGGATTTCATCGGGATCGGCTACCTCTGTGATTGCCCGGACAGTCGGTGTATCCTTGTATTTCTCCATCATGGCGTCATGTCCGGTTTGAGGAGCTTCGGCTGGTTCCGACTCCGCTTTTTCAACGGCACCTGTCGTGGCGCTGCTGTCATCGACGGCGTCCTCCGGCGCATCCTCGGCGGCGGCTTCCGCCACTGGTTCAGGCTCCGGCTCCGCCCCGGCAATCCATGTACGCCAGATAAAGTGCATGGATGTGACCCCCACAAAAAGCACGTGGAAAACAACCGCCAGCACCAGGCCTTTCGTAAAACGGGTCTGTGAAAACCCCAGCATTAACTTGTCGGGCGATAATTGCTGAATATCCTGTTTCTCGTCATTGCTCATCGCATTCTCCTTGGTTATTTTAAATTAATTATCACGCGTCCCGGCCTCTTCACCGATAGCGGCAATAATACCGCCGGCCTCCGATATAGCGCTTAATACCGGCTCGTAAATTGACTTGTCGATCTCCCGGTCACATTTGAACATCACCACTTTTTCCAAATCTTCCGTACGGCCTTCCAGCAACGCCTTGATGCCCCACTCGACCACTTCCACATCCTCCATGAGTATGCCCTGCAAATAGATATCGCCAGTCTCATCAATTGAAACCGAAATGTTCGATTCCTGTAATGCGTCAAGATCGAAGGCGCGCGCGGGCTTTATCTGCAACCCGGCTTCCTTTGCGAAATTACTGCAAAGCATGAAAAAAATAATCAACAGAAAGGCAATATCACCCATGCTGGCCACGGGCACCATTACCGCATTACGGCGTCTTTTCTTCATTCGCATTATCGGTCAATCCCCTTCCTTGATAATTGCGATGACCCCGCCAGCATGACTTATGGCGGCCATTACTTCAAAATAGACCTGATATTCCACCCGGCCGGTTGCCTCGATAATAACAATCCGTTCTTCGTCAGTCTCGCGTTCGGCAAGATTCATGGCTTTAAGCCGTTCATGCAACTGCTCGATTGTAACCGTGTCTTCATTCATAGTTATGCGGCCGTCATGCATCTTGACGGTCGGCATCTCTTCCTCTGCCTCCTGGGTTGACTGTTCCCCGGCCGGCAGGGCGGCCTTGAACCCGGCAAATTGTTCGAGCGATGTTACCAATATAAAAAAAATGATAAGCAGAAAGGCTATGTCTGAAAATGATGACACCGGCACATCATCGGCTTTGGCGCGTCTTCTTATAAAAGCCATTTATACCCCCTATGCCTTCATCTGATCATTTAAATCAAGCGTTTCCGGGGCGGTGTTCCATCTGGGTCGCCACAAAGTCAAGCATTTCCGAGATACTCTCGTTGATTTCCAGATTTATAGCATCCGCCATGTTTGTAAACATATTGAATGGAATGACGGCAAATAGCGCTATCAGCAGTCCCGCGGCAGTAGTAATCAGCGCTTCTGAAATACCGCCGGCCACAAGTCCGGCATCAATTCCGCCGGCCCCGGCCATCACATCGAAAGCCGTGATCATGCCCAGCACGGTACCGGCCATTCCAAACAATGGCGCAGCATTAGCCACCGTCGAAAGAACATTAAAGCGTTTCTCGACAGCATTCATCGCGTGTTGCGAATAATCCTCCATTGCCTCTTTCATGATCGTGGTAATTGATTCGGTACGCGTTGAGAAAGCCTTGTGCTTCGCATAACTCTGCAACCCTGAAAGCAGAACGGCGGCAACAGGGCCGGGAGTGTCGGCACACAGTAATGCCGCCTCTTCAACCGCATCGCGCTTCAAGCAGGCCAGCACCTTTGAACGCAGCGAGCGCGAGTCAGTCCGCCGATGCTCAATAAATGCGGCTGCACGGTCGATGATAACCGCCAGGCCCGCGATGCTGCATCCCACAAGAAAAAACATCATGTAACCGCCCTGAATAATATATTCAAGCATTGTGACTCTCCTTCTTTCTGTTATTAATTAAATCAAGCAGATTATATCCATCTACCGGCTTCATCTTCAATTTGACAGGCTCCCCGTCATCAACTTTGATTACCACTTCACCGGTAACATGGTTGTACGCCGGTAAAAGCATATTGTCGTAAGAAACCTTTCTGACATAAGCTTGCGGCCCGTTTCCCGCCAGCCAGAGGAAGCGTTGCCCGGCACAAGCATACAAGCGCTTTTTCATCAGCCATGCGCCGGTCTCCACCCTTGTTGCCGAGCGGTACAAGCTGTATGGAGCATCACAACACAAATCAGGAAAAAGCCTCACGACCCATTGCGGCAATCGGCCGGATGGATCTTCCATAGAATTACTGACGGCTGTTGAATTGCTCATATCAGCATTTAGTTCCGCATTCTGGAAAGTTCGGTACTCGCCAGCCGTCCGCGGGCAAAACGCGCCCAGCGGCTGGCGGGATAGTCCCATGTAAGCTTAGTATAGGTTTGATAGGCAAGCGGCATATCGCCTGCTGCACCACGCCGCATATAGGCTTCACCGGTCCAGAACATTGCTTCGGCAATTAGTTCCGCCTGTTCAGCACTTTGCGCGCTCATACTTGCAACCGGCTCAAATGCTGCGATTGCGTCTCCATATTCTTCTGCTCGCATATAACTTTGTCCCGCCAAAACGGTCGTACGTATGGCCAGCGCATGCTCCGGAAAACGTTCACGTAACCGCACAAAAACATTCCCTGCATTAACATATGTCGCACGCGCTTCCATCATCTCCTTCTCGCGTTCGATAGGATCAGTCCTTGCCTCCGCGCTTTCCTGTCTTTCGCGTCCCATTGTCAGGAAAAACTGCCCCAGGCGCGCAATGGTCTCGGCGATCAATTCGTTGTCAGGATAGCGATATGAAAGGCTGACAAACTCTTCAGCCGCCTGCTGAATCCTCCCCATTTCCTCATATACCAGTCCACGCTTGTATTGTGCGCGTGGCGCATAAATCGTATCAGGGAAGCGGCTGATAATACTGCTGTACTGATCGAGCGCATCCAAGTAATACCTGCGCTTGACCTCTTCATTGACGGCATCCTTGCCAAACTCGAAAGCAAGCTCCGCCAGTAGATAATCAGCCTGCACCCGCCGATCGGTATCAGGAAAATCACGCAAAGCCTCCTCGAGCAAACGGCGTCCCTGAGCAATCTGGCGGCGCGCCAGGTCTTCCTGTCCCATCTGGCGCTGACGCTTTGCCAGCTCGAAATAAGCCTCCGCCATCGCGAATTGAGTTTGCACGGCGATCTCATCGTCTTCAAAGCGCTTGGTAAACGGCAGCACCTCGCCATCGGAACCCTTGTGAACCGTCACCTCGCGTCGGACAATCTCGCCGCCGGCCGGCGGTCGATAACCGGCGAGAATCCTGTCACCGTACTTGACCGGAAAGGTAAACGGATCGGTCATATCCGGATCATCCACCTCGGCATATACCAGCCGCACATGCCCTCTGAAGACACCTGAATGCGGCATGGTTTCCATAAGAGAAACATCCTGCTGTGCGCCCGAACTTGTCACCATCCGCACGTCAACGACATCCTGCTCTGACGAAACGTCCTGTCTTGGATCAATCACGCGCAGATAAATGGTTTCGCCCACATATGAGCTATCGACTACCATCTGATAACGACGGTCCATAACGTCGAAGAAATGATCGCCGACCATCGAAACCTGATGCGTCAGCCAGTTGGTTTGGCCGCGGTCGTTAACATACCTGTATCCGATGTACACGGTGTCATCTCCTCGGATGGTTAGCGGAGGCGGGGTGCCGTCAAGTGTCAGAACATCAATCAGCGGATCGTCCGGCACTTCTCCCAGCTCGGTCGGCACGGTGAAAGTGAAGCGCCCATCCTGCAATGCGTCACCCATTAATCCTTCGGTAACGGTAATCTGACTGCGGTATCCCGGCGGCATCTCAAATCCGCGAACTCCGCCGGTCGTTACAGTACGTTTAATGGTGCCGGGAACATTTTTGTCAAAGGTGCCCGGTTCCGGTTCGCCGAGTCCGACCTTTTCGCGCGCCGACCTGGTCTGCATAAATATATCGGTAGTGCATATCGGACTTTTGGCGATTGTGGGAAAGACTATCTCCGCAATAACCGGAGTCCCTATCAATATATGATTTTGATCATCCGGGGAAGCGAGGTTCTCGGGCCTCCTCACAACAATGTCCCGCGGATCGGGAAACTGCTCCCCATGTCCTTCAGGCGCGCGCTCCGCATCGGTCCGCGCCGGCCGCTGATCCTCTGGCACTTCCTGCGAAAAAATATCATATACGCGCAGTTCCGGTTCCTGGTACCATATCTGTTCAGTCACAAATGTACGCCGCCATGGTATACCCGGATTGGTGTTTTCTCTATCCATAAAACTGATAACCAAATCGTCACCGGGCATAACTTGAATCTCTTCGGCTCGCGTCGCAGCATTCGTTACCGGAAATATCCGGGCAGTAAAGACACCTGTGTGGTTACCCGTCTCAAGCGCTTTAATAGTTTTGGGCTTCCCAAGGCGTGTTCCGACAGTCACATCCACGGTATCCGGTTCGGATGTCACGTCCTCATCCGGATCTCTCACGAATACTGTTATAGCATCCCCCGGTTCGAAGCGCCTCATTGGAATAAAGCGTTCGATGCGCTGGCCACGCCCGTCATAACCAATATCGATAAAACTGGCGCTTACCGTTGCATTGTGGAACGTAGCAGCCAAATGAACCTGATGCACATTACGACCTTCCGTGACCACTACCGGATCCTCGTAAGTTATTGTTATACGGTCGCCAGATACAAGCTCCAGGATCATATTATCACGCAGAGCCGGCAAATCCTGCTCGGTCGGCAGAATACGCTTGTTTTCCCTGTCGACCAGCGCGATTCTCGATATACTGGGCGCGTCGGACTCAAAATCAAAAAGATCCAGCCTGAACATCCGCATTCTGGTTCCCGCATCAAACGTAACATCGAACTGTGTACGCTCTTCGTTGGGAGTAATCGTAGCCGGTTTGCGAGCCAGCTCCTCCGCGATCAATGGGTTTACAGCAATATCGAACATTTCCGGCGGACATGTTTCCATGTATGGCGGTTCGGGGATGTTCTGTCTGATTTCGAATGCAGGACCGGTATCACGCTGGGCAACAACAAAGACGTCGATTGTATGCACACCGCGCGATAATACCCGCGAAATCTCGAAATTGGGCGGCTCACCACGAGGCGCGGCAGTCGGCGGCTCGCCATTAATAAAGAAGAAGTATTGTATTGTCTCACCCGGCGGGGTTGATGGGACCAGCTCGAAAGTGCGCGGTCTGCGGTCATCCATATAAAAACCGCCGCTGAAGCGCGCAACATACCAACTGCCTTCCCCGGAACGACTGAGGTTCATATCCCCCGCCAGACCGCCGGCATTGTTTCCCCAGTTGACGTTAAAGCCGTTGTGACTGCTGTATATCAGCTTCTCGCCGGCTACCACAAAACCCGTGGCAAGATACTCACGGATCGACTCAACCGTTTGTGGTACGCTCCGATCCGTTCCCGCGACGCGGGCGGCTTCCACGCGCGGGGAACCGTCCCAAGCCTCAAAATGCGCCGGATAACTGCCCAATGCCTCGAATGTAGTAGCGTCCAGGGACGCAAGCAGGACAAATGAATTCAGACGGCGGCCGGGAACATCTGAAACAATACGCATCTGGCCTGAGGCGATATTATCAAACAGATCAACCGTATATCGCTTGGGCCTGATGTTGTCCGGCCGGGCCACCCAGGGCGGGTAATCGCCGGCCGAGATCGGAAAGACCGGATCCCTGCCCTCGTCTGAATCAGTTGCGTATGCAACGGCTGGACTTCTGTCGGTCGGCACCTGTCCCTCGAACACACCGGTAAACGGGCCGGTTTCCTTAAGCGGAAAAGCGCGAATATAATCCCCACTGGAAGCCTCAACCCTGACATAGACTGTGTCCGGTTGATCGGACACGCATCGATCCGGATCAATTACGCGCACATTGATCGGGTTACCGGGTTTCACCTGAGTATCGGAGCGTCTCTCGCTCAAAGCAATCGGATCGCGGGCGACTTCCTGCGCACGCATAGCAAGCCTCTCGCGAATCATGCGTTCCATCGCCATACGCTCCTGATCCTCACGGCTCAGAATCTCACCCGAAGATGCAAAAAGCTCGGCATCCGTCGCAACCGTCAAACGATGCTGCCGGCGTCCCTCCGAACCTGAACCACGTACCACTACCACCACCGTCGTCAGTGCGATCGCTATAAGTATTCTCTTCATAATATATGTTCCTTTCAAATTACCGGTTGTTTGCAGCGGCGCGTTGACCGGCAGCCGCCTTGAAGCGATCCGAAAAATCATACGTTATCTCATCGCTGCCAAGCACCTGCAGCACCCCGTCGCCCGGCACCGGCCTGCCAAGTTCGGTCATAATCTGCCCCTCGAACCTGTCCCGGGTTTCACCGAACGGCATCAGCGGGAACGTTTCCTCGTCGCCGGCCGTTGTCCTGACGGTAATCTCGATATTGGCCGCCTGTCCGACAATCGCAAGATTGGGGTCCTCGATACGGATGCGCAACGGCCTTCCGGGTACGAGAATCCTCTGGTCGGCTCGAGGCCCTACATCAAGCTCGGTAGCTTCCATAAAACGTCGTATACGTAAAAACAACTCCCCCTGCATAATACGGGCATCAGGATGATTCGGATTGATAGCAAACACCTTGTTCAGGTACTCCATCGCATCTTCATAATATTCCTGATCATACTTGATTCTCGACAACAGCAAGTTGCCTTCAGCCTGCAGGAACGGGTCGTGCCGCCGCGTCAACTCATCCAGCAAAGATTCAGCGCGATCGTAGTTGCGGGTTAACCGGTCAACCTCGGCCACGCGCAACTGCGCAAACCGCTGCGATCGCGTGCCGGAAAAATCTTCAGTAGCCGCAATGCGCTCGAACAGCGCACGCGCCCGCGGATATTCCTGACGACGAAAGGCAATATCGGCGTGTGAGACATATAAACCGGCGCGTATTTCGGGATCAAAACCGGAAGGATTTTCGTCCATCCAGAGGATCATCGGGCGCACCAGCGCCTCCGCCGGCTCAAAATCGCCCAATTCGGAATGCCGGTTGATCAACCAGATGCAGAATTGCGGATCGAGCTCTCTGAATATCTCACGCACAAGCGCAGTGCGCGGCTCATACAATGTCCAGGCATTTTCCGAACGCCCGGTCAGATATGCCAATTGTGCCTCGAATGCCGGATAGCGCCGGTCATTGCGGTCAACCGGAATGATACGCGCCATGCCGGCCACCGCGCGGGTACGCAGCGATTGCAAAGCCGTACGGACATCGTCCGGCAGCCTTCCGCCCATTACCTCGGTGCCGGTTAATGCATACGCAGCGGCCATGTGCTGGTTGTTGCGCTCAAGAAAGCGCCGCGCCTGATCAGCAAGAGCACGTTGCAGTCCGGCGCTCCCTGTGTCCCGTGATACCCGCCAGAATTCCGTCAGCAGCGGCATGAGTTTCTGGGGCTGGTTCTGTTCTATTATGCCGGACTGCAATGCCAGCGCCAATGTCGGATACGCATCTCCGCTGCTCCAGCGCATTGGCGACAGCCGTGTCAAAACATCCCCCATCAGATTCAATTCAGTCTCGGTGAATGTGCCGTTATCGAACAAACTTCTCAGCGGAGACATTAACGGCGGCGGCATTCTGACCCGCGCGCTGTTGGCCTTGCCTATATAATTCCTCAAAAGCTCAAAGTACTCGGCACGATTCCCCTCGCCGACCGTCATTGTATCGAGCGTTCCGCGTCCCATTGCGATGGCATCGAAACGCGTCTTGCCGTAATGTGACTCGATCGCCGTGAGCATTTCATTGCGCGGCTGTTCATCCGCCCGCAACAGGCGTTCCTGCCAGCGCCAGAAATCCTCAATGCTGTAGGACTCCGGAGTTGAGCCATAGCCGACCGGTACAACTGCATAGTCCTTGAATACACGCGCCGCGGCATTCACAACCTTGCGCTCGTGGTCACGCCCGGTTTCCCAATAGCGCCAGGCAAAACTGCCGCGTGCAATACTTTCGCGGATAAACATGTCATCGAAATATCGCTCGTGATGAAAATCCGACTGCAAATCAGTAATATTATGCTGCACAATTCTCATCAATGTTATCGTATCAACCGCTTCGTCAAGCGCCTTGTTATTGCCCTTTTCCTTTTCACGAATAACACGCGCCATGACATCTTTCATGTGGCCGCGATTTGCCCAGCGGTGCCCCTGATGCGTACCGCGCATCCAGTTTAACAGCGTCCGGTCAAATCTGTTTTGATCTATTAGTCTGTTTAAAGCTTCACCAAACGCGGAAGACATTTGCAGTGACGCGCGCTCGGCACTACGACCAATATGCCAGAAACGCCAGTTGCGCGATGACATCATACCATCGACAAACACCGTGGTTTCGATGTTGCTTGCGCCAGATCTGTAGTCAGCCAGTAGTTTTTTCAGCATTTCGATCTGCATGTCAAAACCGTCATAGGGACGCCCACGCTGCGCCAGGTTTTCCAGCAGCGCCAGACCGAAGGGCACTTTGCCCGACTCGGCTTTCCTTACCGCTTCGAAGACTTCGTTTGCCAGTGCGCGAATCTGCTGCTCATTGCCTTCCCTGCGGGCTATCTGCAGTTTTGCCATGCTCTGCGCAATCCGGTTATCCACCGCGTCCGGCGTCGGTTTCTCAAGTTCACGCGCTTCCCTGAACGCCTCGTCAAGACTCGTTGCGGCGTTCATAAGAGCTTCATTATCGGAATGATTACGTCTGACATCACGGGCCCAGCGGGTATATTCCGAATAGGCGCCGCCCATCACTTCATTCCTCGTACGACTGTCATACGGCAGCCAATTTAGTTTTTTAAGCGTTTCGATCATCGCCAATGGCGGGCCATCAGCAGCCTCATACATGCGCCATGCGGCAAACAGCGCGTCACGTACGCCGCTCGAGTCAAAAACCGCGGCCGGACTGTTTGCCAGATAACGGTTCAAGTAATATTCGTTCAAGGCATCGCGCTCGGGACGTGCATCATCTGGTTCCTTGCCATTAATCTTGCACCAGCCCTCCCAAAGCGGCCCGTTAATCAGGCGCGGCACCTGATTGAAACCAAGATGCCAGCTCTCGTGCTGCATCAGATGGTCAACGGTCTGACGCGCATTCCTTCCACGAGCCAATGAATTAATAACCGCCGCATCCGGATGCGGAACGCCATCAAGCCCGCGCGCAGCGGCGCGATACCCCTCAAGCGTCTGTTCCTTAACACCGAACCGCATGGCGTCCGGCAGCTTGCGCCCCTTAAACCAGCCGCCGCTATTGGCGGCAATCTCACTCCATGCAGTCGGCGAGGCCACATAAGCAACCATCTCCTGATTCCCATGCTCCCATGCAACCAAAGCATGGCGCTGTTCACCGTCCAGTTTCGGAAATGCGTGTACCAGCAGTTCACTCTTTTGATCCCATAACTCGCGCAATGTGTCATGCCGGAAACCTTCCGGCCCGCCGCCGAAAAGGATCAGGATTGACTGCAGATTCTCCAGAGTCGGTCGCGCATCGAACGATTCGCGGGCCGCTTGCAGTACCGGAGAAAATGCTCTTATGCGTGCGGTTTCGTCCGCATATGAGCCTGCATAAAATTCGAGATTGGCGGCCACCAGCTTAGCATAGGCGGTACGGTAGGCGTCATCACGAATAAGCGGGATTAGGCGCCTGTATTCGGCAAGTATCGCCCGTTGATCTTCGCCTGATGTGCTAAGTTCATTGAGCAGCCAGTCTAAATGCCGCCAGAAGTGCAAACGCTCCTGCTCGATCGGCATTTTCTCAACCATAACCATCGCCAGCCTTCTGGCATGGTTCAAGTAATCCTTCTGTGCACGGGCCATATCAAGATACCATGCATCGAATTGCCGTGCACGGACACTTTCCCTGAAGCGCGGGCCATCGTCAGTCATAGTGCGGTAAGCATCGTCATGATCCGCCAGTATGTGTATCAGCAGGCTGTATAACTCCGCCATAATATTTGACGAAGCTTCACCGGGCCTAACGAGGCCGATCGTGCTCTTGTAACGAGACACCGCCGTACGCAAATCGCCGGATAAAGCCGCCACCTTGGCGGATAACGCCATCAAGGTCGGTGAAACGTTGCGCTGCTGCGCCAGATACTGGGCAACCGCCAGCGAAACCGGATAAGGGCGGGCGATTGATTGCGAAAGCCGCAGCAACTCGATAACCTCATCTTCCGTGACATTTCTTGGCGCCGTCTGTACCTTCTCCAACAGAATGTCATAGCGCTCCACGCTAGCCAGACCGGCCGCCGGCATTGCAGCCACCGCCATACCGGTAATCAGCCAGCCGCAAACAAACGG